>JAFYQB010000045.1 GCA_017547285.1 Clostridia bacterium | reverse complement strand
TCCCCGCTCGACTTGCATGTGTTAGGCACGCCGCCAGCGTTCGTCCTGAGCCAGGATCAAACTCTTATGTTTAATCCGTTAAGCTTCTCTATCAAGAGTAGCATAAACTCAAGTTATTGACTGTCGTTTGCGTTTCTTATATTCTGTATCGTTTTCAAGGTTCGCCGCTCTCTCAAGTGGTGTTCCGTTCGAGCGAGCTTGGATATATTATCACACCTTATATGGGTTGTCAACACCTTTTTTCACTTTTTTTGAAACTTTTTTGCGACTTTTATCAAACCCGAACATTCCTTATTTCAAGCTGTTCTATTGTTCTGTTTATGCAATGTATACTTGTATACAAGCAGTAGAAACATTCGGTTATGCAGCTACCCATCCATGCACAACCTGTCGCATTATGCTTGACAGTACCATATTGTTTTGATATCGTAGAATCAAACAGGGATAGAAAGGAAGTTTCCCTCATGATTATTATTGGTATTTGTGGCGCCAGCGGCAGCGGCAAAAGCACACTTGCCTACGAACTGGCCGAAGCAATCGGCGCAAAGTGTACGGTGGTCAATCATGACTGCTATTATAAGGATCATGCCCATCTGCCGTTTGAACAGCGCTGTCAGCTGAACTACGATGAGCCGGAGATCTTTGATCACGATCTGTTTCTGGAAGACATGAACCTGCTGCTTGCAGGTAAGCCCATTACCCGCAAAGCATACAACTACGCAGAGCATCGCCGTGACGACCGTTTGGACGAGCTGATCTACCCTCCGGAGGTACTGATTATCGAAGGCATTCACGTCTTCTACGATCAGCGCCTGTGTAATCTGATGTTCCTGAAGCTCTACATGAGCGTTGATCCCGACATCTGCCTGCTGCGCCGCATTGCCCGCGACATCAACGAACGCGGCCGCAGCATTGACAACATCTCCGCGCAGTACCTGTCTACGGTCAAACCCATGTTTGACAAGCACATCCGCAACTACATAGAACTGGCTGACGTGATTGTAGCGCGCGGCGGCAAAAACGCCCGCATCAAGGACATTCTGGCCGGCTATGTGCGCGATGAACTGCGCAGCAAGTAAACCAAAAACCCTGTTCCCGCTTTCAGGAACAGGGTTTTCTTCTATTCTCAGATCAGAGCCAGGCTCTTGAGCACAAACACGAACAGGAACACCGTAACTGCGGAGAATGCCGTGGTGAACACGACCGCTTCTGTAGCCAAATCGCCATCAGACCCCATCTGCTGCGCCATCACCGCACTGTTGACCGCAGTGGGAGCGCCAAAGATGATCAACAAACTGGCCAGTTCCACACCGCGCATCCCCATCAGCGCGCCAAGACTGACAGCAATCAGCGGGAACACCACCAGCTTGCCCAGCACCGCCATGGCCAGCTGTTTCACATGTGCGCCGGTCTTGGAGAAGTTGATGGACGCGCCCAACAGGAACAGCGCCAGAGGGGATGCAACCTTGCTCAGGTCATCAATGGGCTTTTGCAGGATGGCCGGAATACGGATGCCGGTCAGCAGAATCACAAGACCAGCCACAGAGCCGATGATCAGCGGGTTGGTCAAAATCTTTCTGATGATGGACATCAGGTTGGCCTTGCCGCCGCGGAACACCTCCAGCGTTACCACAGCCAGCACATTGAACATGGGCACCACAATCACCACCAGCAGCGAGGCAACGCTCGTATCCCCGCCCGGGAAGATGGCCTGCACCAGCGGAATGCCGAAATACGCATAGTTGGAGCGGAACGCCGCCTGAATGATGGCGCCGCACTTGCGCTCGTCTTTTTCCAGTTTGGGGATAATGAACATCAGTGCAAGGAACATCAGCACAATGCCAACGCCCGCAAAAACAAACACCGTAGGGTCTTTCAACGAATCAAGCGAACTGGTGTAGATATTCTTGCACAAAAGCACCGGCAGAAAAACGCGAAACACCAGGCCGTTCATCTTTTTGGCCAGATCTTCCGTGATCAGTTCCAGTTTTTTGCAGGCATAGCCCACCGCCATCACAATAAACAGCGGCAGCACGATTTCAAGACTCAGCACAAAGTTCTCCATGTGAGGTGCTCCTTTCTTTCCGCAGGATTTCTCCGGCATCCAGGGCATTTTCCCGGATAACGCTCACTGTCCTGACAGCCTTAGAACGCTTGTGGATCTGACCGTTTCACGGTCTAAATACTTTTGTGTTTCCCGCGAGGGTCTTCCATTACAATAGCATTCCAGAATATAAGTGTCAATAAAAAACAAAGTTTTTCTGAAAAGAGTGTGTAAGAGGGGAACTTCTTTTCCAAAAGAAGTTCCCCTCCGATATTTCGCGCTTTATTTATGAAACAGTTTATGCGTCTGGTATTTGGCGTCGCAGGTAATATTCACATGCAGACGCTTGAAAATATTGCTGTCTACCGAAGGCAGAATAACAGTGGAATGCGCTTCACATCCAGCCAGTTTGGGCAGCTGCCTCATCGCAAGCGCAGCGGTTTCGCTGGCTGCAGCGCAAATAGACAGGGCGACAAGCACTTCATCAGAGTGGAGCCGCGGATTATGATTGCCCAGATAATCACACTTCAGAGATTGAATGGGCTCGATAACCATAGGCGACATGAGCTTTTCTTCCTTGTCGATTCCGCCCAGTGCCTTAAGCGCATTCAGGATCAGCGCAGCAGAGGGGCCAAGCAGATTACTTGTTTTGCCGGTAACAATGCGTCCATCCGGCAATTCCATAGCCAGCGCAGGCGCTTCGGTTTCCTCAGCACGCTGACGGGCAGCGGCGATAACCGGGCGCATTTCACCGGTCAGCCCCATTTTCTGCATGATACGCTGCAGTGTATCAATCTCACGCTGTTCAGTACGGCCCTGCACCATGCTGCATCGTGCAGCATAATAACGGCGGATGATCTCCTGACAGGCAGCGTCCCGGCAGACTTCGTCATCCACAATGGCGCTGGCGATGGTGTTCACGCCCATATCCGTGGGAGATTTATAGGGAGAGCTGCCATAAATACGCTCAAACACAGCGTTGAGCACAGGGAAGATCTCCACATCACGGTTATAGTTGACAGTGGTCACGCCATAAGCATCCAGATGATAGGGATCGATCATATTCACATCATCCAGATCAGCCGTAGCTGCCTCATAAGCCATATTGACCGGATGATTGAGCGGCAGGTTCCAGATGGGGAATGTTTCAAACTTGGCATAACCAGCCTTGATGCCGCGTTTGTGCTCCTGATAAAGCTGGCTTAAGCACACGGCCATTTTGCCGCTGCCGGGGCCGGGAGCGGTAACCAGCACAAGCGGGCGGGTGGTCTCGATGTACTCATCCTGACCGAAGCCATCGTCACTGACAATCTTTTCCACTTCATAGGGATAGCCTTCAATCGGAAAGTGACGGAACGTGCGCACACCCAGCTTTTCCAGACGCTGGCGGAACAGCTCAGCCGTATGCTGGCCGCGCCAGCGGGTAAGCACCACGCTGCCCACATACAAGCCAATGCCACGGAACGCATCGATCAGGCGCAGCACCTCGGCGTCGTAGGTAATGCCGCTGTCGCCACGTACCTTACTTTTTTCAATATCGTCCGCGCTGATGGCGATCACCAGCTCAGCCTGCTCCTTCAGGTTCAGCAACATGCTTACCTTGCTGTCCGGTCGGAACCCCGGCAGCACACGGGAGGCATGGTTATCATCAAACAGTTTTCCGCCCAGTTCCAGATACAGTTTTCCCCCAAAGGCGTCAATCCTTTTGCGGATATTCTCCGACTGCATGGCTGTATACCGATCATGATCAAAACCAATACGCATGGCTGCTTCCCCTTTCAAAATCCAACCAATTTATCATACCATTTTTGAAAATCCGAAACAAGAGCAAAACATCAAAAATACTTTGTCAATCGTTTGAAACTTATTTTACTTCGATTGTTATCAAAATATTATTGACAATTCTGTTTTTACAGATATAATTAAAGCATCAGTTGACAAAGGCGGTGTGTGCCATGCCGGACGCAATTAAGCATTTTCTGGATGCCCAGGGGCGACTGAAACAATTTCCAGCCAAGCGCAAGATGAAAATCCTCTGCCTGTTTTATCTTGCACAGAAGTTTACTCCACAAATGCAGTACACTGAGCAAGAGGTTAATAGCCTGCTGCTTAACTGGCATACCTTTGGCGATCCTGCCACGCTGCGCCGTGAACTGTACGATTACGGCTTTCTGGATCGCAGTGCAAATGGACGCAGCTATTGTCTGGCGCCCGTGCAGCCCACACCCGAAGAATTGATACCATAAAGGAGAAAAAAGATGAACATCATTTCCGAACGTCTTATGCCTTATCGCGCTTTTCTTGTACACGAAAAAGAAAAGCTCACGCGGCAGATCGCGGAGCTGGAAAGCCAGGACCGGCAGGATGAAGCCAATCTGACCAAGATTCGTCTGAACATTTTCGGCGTGTTTGAAACCGTAGCTGCTGTCGATGAAAAGGCAGCAGCCAGCTGGGAAGACTTCTGTCTCCGTTACGAGCCTCGCTTTGATATCCTGACCGCGCCGTGGAGCGCCCGTTTGCAAAACGCAGTGCGCAACAGCGATTCATTTACGCGTTTTACAGAGGAAATCAAGCTATCCACAGCCCAGCAAATCCACGCGGAATTCCTGTCCGTCAAGGAGTGAGCCTCTATGAGTGAATCACAAACCATTCTGCTCTTCAAATGTTTGTCGGACGCCACACGACTGCAGCTGGTGAAAGCCCTTGCCGACGGCCCCAAATATGTAGAGCTGCTTTCCGAACTGCTGGAACGCACGCCCTCCACCATTTCCTTCCATCTGAAAAAGCTGGAAGAAGCTGGACTGGTGTCCATGCACAAGGAGCAGTACTATGCTGTTGCTACCCTCAACCGGCAAATTCTGGATCAACAGCTTTTTTCGCTGATCTGCTCTCCGGGCGAGCAACTGGACATGCAGGCTGAGCGAGAACAGCAGTACCGCGAAAAGGTGCTGCAAAACCTGTTTGAGTACGGCAAACTCAAAACCATTCCCGTACAGCGCAAGAAGCGGCGCATCGTGCTGGAGGAGATCGCAAAGCGCTTCAAGCCTGGCCGCAACTATGCCGAAAAGGAAGTCAACCTCATCATTGCCGATTTTCACGATGACTTCTGCACCCTTCGACGCGAACTGATTGCCGAGGGCATCATGGCGCGGGAGAACGGTGTGTACTGGCTGAAGGGATGACGGCGCTTCCAGCAGCCTGAAAGTGGGCAGCAAACAACCGCTTTACCGCTACACAGGTTCCGACCCGAAGCGTTTCCCCCATACAAAAACGACCACGCCTTACAGCGTGGTTGTTTTTTATTTCCTTACAAAATCATCATCGCGTCGCCAAAACTGAAGAAGCGATATCGTTCCTTCACAGCTTCCTCATACACGCGCAGGGCTTCCTCGCGGCCCATCAGTGCGGAAATCAGCATCAGCAGCGTACTCTGGGGCAGATGGAAATTGGTCACCAGCGCATCCACAGCATGGAAGCGATAGCCGGGCGTGATGAAAATGCCGGTATCGCCGCTTTCAGCACGTACCAGATCATCCTCACCGCTGGCGGATTCAAGGGTACGTACGCTGGTGGTGCCCACACAGATGCAGCGTCCTCCGTTCCTGCGGGCTTTGTTGATCTTCTCGGCAGCTTCGGGCGTGACCTCGTAGTGCTCCACATGCATGTGGTGTTCGCTCAAATCCTCAACCTTCACAGGCCGGAAGGTACCCAGGCCTACATGCAGCAGCACCGGCACAATCTCAACGCCCATTTCACGAATCTTCTCCATCAGTTCGGGCGTAAAGTGCAGACCGGCAGTCGGTGCGGCAGCGCTGCCCTCCTGCTTTGCATAGACCGTCTGGTAGCGGGTCTTATCCTGCAGTTTTTCATGGATGTAGGGCGGCAGAGGCATCTGACCAAGCTGGTCGAGAATCTCTTCAAACACGCCGTCATAATGGAAGCGAACCTTGCGGCCACCGTCCGGGGCATTGTCGATGATTTCAGCGCGCAAAAGGCCATGGCCAAAGGTGCAGAAGGTACCGGGCTTGAGCCTGCGGCCGGGGCGCACAAGGCCTTCCCACACGTCCTTTTCCAGTCGCTTAAGCAGCAGAATTTCTACCGGTACGCCGGTATCCTCCTTTTCGCCAAGCAGACGGGCGGGGATGACCTTGGTCTCATTCACCACCAGCACATCGCCCTTTTTCAGAAAACCGGGAAGATCGTAAAAATGCAGGTGCTGGATGCTCTTGTCCTCACGGTTATACACAAGCAGGCGGCTGTGGTCGCGCGGTTCCACAGGGGTTTGCGCAATCAGCTCTTCCGGCAGATTGTAGTCAAAATCGCTGGTCTTCATAGGTGAAGCTGTTCTCCTTCGTCAGGCCGCATGATGGGTTTGCGGCCCAGATGTTCATAGGCAGCGGGCGTAACCACGCGTCCGCGCGGGGTGCGCATCATAAAACCAAGCTGCATCAGATAGGGCTCATACACATCCTCAATGGTGGATGCATCCTCGCCGGTCATGGCGCTGAGCGTTTCCAGACCTACAGGGCCGCCGCCGAATTTATCGATCATGGTGGAAAGCATGGTGCGGTCGGTCTTGTCCAGTCCCAGCTCGTCCACCTCCTGCATATCAAGGCTCTTGCACGCCACCTCTCTGGTGATCACGCCGCCGCCCACAATCTGCGCATAGTCGCGCACGCGGCGCAGCATGCGGTTGGCGATACGGGGCGTGCCGCGGCTGCGGCGGGCAATTTCCAGCACGCCGTCGTCATGGGCGCGCACATTCAGGATGCCTGCGCTGCGGCGCACGATGGAGGCCAGTTCCTCCGGCGTGTACATTTCCAAACGGAAGATGATGCCGAATCGGTCGCGCAGAGGCGCGGAAAGCAGACCCGCACGGGTGGTTGCGCCCACCAGCGTAAAGCGCGGCAGGTCAAGGCGGATAGAACGCGCAGTCGGCCCTTTGCCGATCATGATGTCCAGCGCGTAGTCCTCCATGGCGGGGTAGAGCACTTCCTCCACGCTGCGGCTCAGACGGTGAATCTCGTCGATAAACAGCACATCGCCGTCCGCCAGATTGGTAAGGATGCTGGCCAGATCACCCGCTTTTTCAATAGCGGGACCGCTGGTGATGCGGATGTTCTGGCCCATCTCACTGGCGATGATCCCCGCCAGCGTGGTTTTGCCAAGGCCGGGCGGGCCATAGAGCAGCAGGTGATCCAGTGGCTCATGACGCTTGAGCGCCGCCTCAATGGAGATACTCAGATTCTGCTTGACATTTTCCTGACCCACATATTCCCTCAGCGATTTGGGACGCAGGCTGGTTTCCTGCTCGTCCTCGCCGGGGCGGAAACCGGTGGATACGATACGGTCGTCCATGGTTGATTCTCCTTATGATTCAAAAAGCAGTCCGAGGGAGACAATCCCTCAATTCCATTCGGGGACAGCTCCCTTTGCACAAAGGAGCCATGATTGGCCTGCGGCGAAAGAACATTTGCAGCGCAAAACACGCTGACGGGATATATCCCGCCCGCCAGCGGCGAACATACCCGCCTCCCTTGTGCAAAGAGAGGCGTCACAGCGAAGCCGTGACGGAGGTTTTGTCGCCCTTGCTCACCCATTCTGCGCCATATGCCGCAAGGCCGCGCGGATCAGTTCATCAGCAGTGTTCCCCTGCCCCTTCACGCCCTTGAGCGCGTTGGCGGCCTCCTGCGGGGTATAGCCCAGCGACTTGAGCGCGAGCATGGCCTCGCTCACAGCATCCTGCGCAGGAGCGTCCACCGCGGATGTGACCGCTATATCCTCCATGCCTACCGTGCCGCCCAGCGCATCCTGCGCCAGCTTGTCCTTCAGTTCCAGACTTAAGCGCTGCGCAGTCTTTTTGCCAATGCCCGGGGCGCGCGCCAGTGCGGCAGCGTCGCCAGTCAGGATCGCCAGCCGCAGATCGGAAAGCGGCATACTGCCAAGCACCGCCAGAGCGATCTTCGGGCCTACACCGCTAACGGAAATCAGCCGCTGGAACATATCCTTTTCTTCGCGCTTGAGAAAGCCAAACAGTTCCATGGCGTCTTCGCGCACATTCATATAAGTATGCAGCGTGCATTCACCGCCTGCCATAGGCAGTGCCGAGAGCGTGTTCATGGAGCACATCACCCGCATACCAAGGCCGGAGGCAGTCATGATTACGGCTTCTCCTTCGCCTTTTTCCATCAAAACACCCTTGATCATGGCGATCATCAGGCATCCCTCACTTCATTCTGAACTGCACCCGAGCCGGACCTGCGGCCGCGTGCGTGAGCGCGATGGCAATTGCATCCGCCGCGTCGTCCGGCTTGGCGATGTGATCCATGTGCAAAAGCAGCTTGACCATCTGCTGGATCTGCTGTTTCTCCGCCTTGCCGTAGCCCACGATGGCCTGTTTGACCTGCATGGGCGTGTATTCGTAAAGCTGATTAGTGTACGCCGCGCAGGCTGCGATGGCCACGCCGCGCGCCGCGCCAACAGTGAGCGCAGTGGTCACATTTTTGGCAAAGAAAAGCTCTTCAAACGCGATCTCATCCGGCTTGTAGGTCAGAAGAAGCCTCCGCATATCCTCACCGATCTGCTTGAGCCTGTCGGGAAAAGACTGCTGCGGTGTGGTCAGAATGCAGCTGTAATCCACCAGCCGCTGCCGCCCGCGCTCGCTTTCAATCACGCCCCAGCCCAACGTTGCCAGACCCGGGTCGATCCCCAGTACGATCACTCCATCGCCTCCCTAACTTATTTATGATAAGGGGTTCGGCGTTTTTTGTCAACCGCAGGACATACAAAAAGGATGCGCAGAATGTGCGCATCCTTTTAAACGTTTTTTATTCTGTAAACGCTTCCGGGTAAACCGCATCCAGCGAGAACATATCGCCCGGGCGCGCTTCACGGCGCATCCAGCGGCCGGAGGTAAAGTCAGGAATGTTCACAGGCGCACTGCCTTTCTGGATGGATTCCTCGCTCAGGCAGGTGATGGCCATCCACGCGGCGGTGTCGTACACGTCGATGGGGAATGCCACTTCCTTCTGAATGGATTCCACGAAGGCTCGCAGCACCAGGTAGTCCATACCGCCGTGGCCGCCGCGCAGACCAAATTCGCGGTATTCCTTCCACAGGGGATGCTCATACTTTTCCAGCATTTCCTTGTCAGACTTGAACTTGTGGGCGTAGGTGCCGCCTTCGTGGGCGTCATCCTCCAGGTAGATGCCGTGGCCGTCTTCCATCCAAACGCCTTTCACACCCTGCACGTAGCCGCCGCGGCTGTAGGGACGGGGCAGCGTGCAGTCGTGCGTGAGCATAATGGTTTCGCCGTTCGAACAGCTGATCATGGTGGTTACGATATCGCCCTCGTTGAACCTGGCCTTAGCCAGATCGGTATCGGGGCGGTTCTTCTTGAGCCACTCATGCTCGCCCACGGCTTTGCTGGCCATAGACACCAGCGTGAGCATGCGGTTGCCGCGGTTCAGGTTAAGGTAGGTGGCAATGGGGCCCAGCTCATGCGTGGGATAGAGTTCGCCGTTGCGGTGCATAAAGTTGTCCTGACGGTAGTGGCGGTTGATATCGCCCAGACCGATCTCATCACGCAAATCGTGCTGATAGCCGCCGCGGCAGTGCACCAGTTCGCCGAAAACGCCCTGTTTGATCATGTTGAGCAGTGCCATTTCCACATCATTGTAGCAGCAGTTTTCCAAAAGCATTACGCCCTTGCCGGTCTGCTCGCTCACGCGCACCATTTCCCAGCACTCGTCCAGACTGGTCGCGCCACCCACTTCCATGGATACGATCTTGCCCGCGCGCATGGCCTCAATGGCAATAGGGATGTGCGTCTGCCAGCTTGTCATGATCACCACGGCTTCAACGTCCTCGCGCTTGAGCACCTCGCGGTAGTCGGTGGTACAGAAGGGAGCTGCGCCGCGCTGCTCCTTTACGATATCGGCAGCGTTCTGCGCACGGTCCTCATATACATCGCATACAGCGTTGACCTGCACGTCCGGCATGGAAAGCAGTGTCTTCATCTGCCCAACGCCCCGGCCGCCCAGACCGATGATACCCAGCGTTACGGTGCGTCCTGCGGTTCCAAGTTTCATAGGTGTTCCTCCTTAATTCAGATAGCGGATGCCCTCCACGCCCTTAATGCCAAGGCCGGGTTCATCGCTCACAGTAATGTTCTTTTCATTGAATACAGCGCCGCCCAGAATGGGATCCTCACTGCACAGCACAGGACCGTCCAGGTCGATCTTGGTGATGATCTGCCTGGCGCAGGCCAGATGCACAGCAGCATTCACGCTGATCTTGGCTTCCAGCATACAGCCGATCATGCATTCCACGCCGTACACCTCTGCAGCGGAGGCGATCTTCAGAGCATTGTAAATGCCGCCGCACTTCATCAGCTTGATGTTCACCAGATCCGCAGCACCCATCTGCATGATTTTGAGCGCGTCATCCGGACTGAACACACTCTCATCCGCCAGAACCGGCACATGGCTGCGTTCGGTCACGTACTTCATGCCCTCGAAATCGCGCGCGGCCACAGGCTGTTCCACAAACTCAATATCCAGCCCCTTGTCCTGCATCTGGTTGAGGATACGCACGGCCTGTTTGGGCGTCCACGCCTGGTTGGCGTCAATGCGGATCTGATAGTCCGGGCCGATGGCCTGTCGAACCGCCGCCAGCCGTGCCACATCCAGCGCAGGATTCGCGCCCACTTTCACTTTAAGCGTCTCATAACCGCGCTCAACGGCATTGATGGCATCCCGTGCCATTTCCTCCGGATCATTCACACTGATAGTGATATCCGTAACGATCTGTTTACGACAGCCGCCCAGCATTTTGTATACAGGAATCCTGTACAGCTGGCCGTACAAATCCCACAGGGCCATATCGACCGCAGCTTTGGCACTGGTATTGTGCACCACACATTTCTGCACGATCTTCATCAGGTCTTCAAAATCATCTACGTCGCGGCCAACGATGCTCTTGATCAGGTGATCCTGCAAAGCGCCGATAATCGCGCCAGTGGTATCGCCCGTGATCGCGCCTGTGGGCGGCGCTTCGCCATAGCCCACCGCACCCGTATCCGTGCGGATTTCCACCACCACATCCTCCACGCTGTTCACCGTGCGCAGCGCCGTCTTAAAAGGCACACGCAGCGGTACCGAGATCATACCAAGCCGTACTTCTGTAATCTTCATATGAGAAACTCCTTTCGAAGGGGCCTCCGGAGTCAGAGCTCCGCGCTTGAGCAACCTGTAAGCCGAGACCGCTCAGCAGTCCCGGGAACTATACCATTGTTGGTGTATTGATATGTTGAGTATAGTCCCGGCGGGAAAGGTTGTCAAGTTTAACCACAGCTGAACTGTACAAAAAGCCCCCCGTCGGATATAATAAAAGAAAGTACAAAAAATGCTTCTGCATGGTACGATATTTTCGCTTATTCCCGATCAACACCAACGGAGGTATACCCTTCATGAACGGCACCGCACCTCGTTCCCTGCGTCAGCGCCTCCTGAAGCCGGAGCGTATCCTTGCACTGGGCTTTCTGATTGCCATTCTTGCAGGCGCGCTGCTGCTTTCCATGCCGTTTGCCGCTTGCGGCAGGCGCTCAATCGGTCTTCGTGCAGCGCTGTTTACCGCTGCTTCCTCTGTGTGTGTTACCGGTCTGTCCGTCATTGATGTGGGCACGGATCTGTCGCTTGCCGGACAGATTATCCAGTTGCTGTTGATCCAGCTGGGCGGTTTGGGCTTCATGGCGTTTGCGACGCTTTTGATGAGCGCACTGGGCCGCAAAATGAGCCTGAAAAGCCGCCTGCTGCTGCGTGAAAGCATGAACCAGACCTCATTCAGAGGCATGATTCGCCTTTCTCTTCTTTTTCTTCTGATGGCCTTCGCCATTGAAGCCTTCGGTGCGCTTTTGCTGATGATACGCCTTGTGCCCCTCTACGGCGGCAAGGGCGTCTGGTACAGCATTTTCACCGCCGTAAGCGCCTTCTGCAATGCAGGCTTTGATTTGTTCGGCAGTGGGAACAGCCTCACCCATATGGCCGGCGAAGGCTATGTTCTGCTCGTTGTGGCAGTATTGATTCTTCTTGGCGGTCTGGGATTCAGCGTCATTCTGGAATGCCTGCACAACCGCCTGAATTGGCGCGCATTTTCACTTCATGCCAAAATCGTTCTCTGTACCAACGGTATTCTGTTATTCTTTGGAATGTTTTTCACAATGCTGCTGGAGTGGCGTAATCCCGCTACGCTGGGCGTGCTGACTCCCGGCGACCGTTTTATCAACGGTTTTTTCCAATCCGTAACGCTTCGCACAGCAGGTTTTGCTGCTTTGGATCAATCGTCACTGACCGATGCAGGCAAGCTGCTTTCTCTGCCGCTGCTGTTCATTGGTGCATCCAGCGCCTCCACCGGCGGCGGCATCAAAACCACGACCGCTGCCATGCTGATGCTGCTGGCGGCGAGCGTGATCCGCGGTCGTGAGCAGATCAGTCTGTTCGGGCGCGAAATCAGCGCCGACACCGTGCGCCGTGCCGTGACCATTACGCTGATCGGCCTGACGATGACCATCATTTCCGCCTGCGCCATCAGTGTGATCGAGTCCGGCAAAGGTTTCGACATGCTGGACATTCTGTTTGAAACCACTTCCGCATTCAGTACCGCCGGTTTGTCCAGCATCGGCACAGGCAATCTCAGTCACGCCAGTCAATGGCTGCTGATCCCGCTGATGTATCTGGGCCGCGTAGGTCCGCTCACGCTGGCCCTGGCGCTCAGCCGAACCATGGAACGCGGTCTTTCCGCCAAAGTACATTATCCCGAAGAAAAAATCATGATCGGTTAAGGAGTTAATACAATGAAAGCCAAACAGTTTCTGGTGCTCGGTCTGGGACGTTTCGGCACCAGCGTTGCCCGCACCCTTTGTGAACTGGGTCAGGAGGTTCTGGCCGTGGATACAAATGAAGATCTGGTAGAGGCCATCGCACCGCACGTAACGCAGGCCATGCAGATGGATGCCACCGACGAGGAAGCCCTTTCCTCTCTGGATGTGCAGAGCTTCGACGCTGCTATTGTCAGCATTGGGCAGAACACGCGCGACAGCATTCTGGTCAGTGTTCTTCTCAAGGAACTGGGCATTCCCTACCTCATCGCCAAAGCCAACGACGAATTGCATGCCAAGGTGCTGCGCAAGATTGGCGCGGATAGGGTGGTGTTTCCCGAACGAGATATGGGTTCACGCCTTGCACGCAGTCTGCTTACGCCCCATGTGCTGGAGCTGATGGAGCTGAGCGGCGATTACCAGATCATTGAAATCCGCGTGCCTTCCAAATGGGTAGGCAACAGCATTCTGGAGCTGAATGTGCGCCGCCGTTACGGTCTGAACATTCTGGCCGTCCACCGAGGCGAGCATTTTATGGTCTCTCCTGCACCGGACATGCCCTTTGAAAGAGAGGATACCGTACTGGTCATGGGCCGTAAGGAGGACGTGGAGCTTCTGGAGTCATAAATCCTTTCATCCATTCATAAACTGATGCATCACCCATACAGGAGGAAAAAGTCATGCAGCCCCATCCCGCAGGATATTTCGACCGCGATGTCTGCCGGCCTTTCTGCGACAAAGGAAATGATCAGGGCGTACTGCTCATTCACGGCTTTACAGGGTCCTGCGCCCAGATGCGCCCGCTTGCGGACGAACTTGCCCTACGCGGCTATACTGTCCGCACCATCAATCTGCCCGGCCATGCCCTGACAGAAGCGGACATGGCCAAAGCCGACTGGCAGCAGTGGCTGCATGCCGCCAAGGAAGCCGCATATCAAATGATGCAGGAAGTTCGGGTATTTACAGTCGCAGGTCTCAGCATGGGCGGCGTGCTTGCTCTGCTGGTGGCCCAGCAGATGAAGGTGGATGCGTGTGTATCCATTTCCGCGCCCACGGCCGTCAAAGCTCGCATGCTGCCGTTGGCTGGACTGCTTGCGCCGCTCTATCCGCGCATCGCCTGGGGCATGGCCACCGACCGCCATACCTGGATCGACAAGGACTACGACTTTGGCTACACCGGCTTCCCCACCGCCAAAGGCGCGGATCTGCACAAACTGATGCAAATGGCCAACCGCAATCTTTTCAATATTCAGTGCCCCATTCTGGCCGTACAGTCCGATGCGGATGAAACCATCTGGGCGGGCAGCGCAGACCGTATCCTGGAGGGCGTATCCAGCAAAGTGCGCCGAAAGCTGTGGCTCAACGGCATGCCGCATGTTGTGACACTTACGCCGGAATGTCCCAGAATCGCTTCTGCCATGGACGAGCTGATGCAGCTGGCCGCCCGCCAGAAAGCCTGATTCCGCCTTGACAATTCCGCAACCTTCCATTATCATTACTACTATATCAATACAGGAAAGGATGCATTCCCATGAAAAAGTTCTTTGATGAATTCAAGAAATTCTGCACCAAGGGCAACATTCTGGAGCTGGCCACCGGCGTTATGATCGGCGGCGCGTTCACCACCATCGTCAATTCTCTGGTCAATGATATGCTCATGCCCGTGATCGGTCTGGTAACCGGCGGCGTGAACCTGAGCGGCCTCTTCGTCGCGCTGGACGGCCAGCAGTACGTGAGCATCGAAGCCGCCAAGGAAGCCGGCGTGGGCACCCTCAATTACGGTGCTTTCATCCAGAACATCATCAATTTCCTCATCATCGCCTTCTGCGTGTTCCTGTTCGTGAAGTTCATGACCAAGCTCATGCCCAAGAAGGAAGCTGCCCCCGCCAAGCCCGCCCGTCTGTGCCCCTACTGCAAGCAGCCCGTGCACGACGAAGCTGTCAAGTGCCAGCACTGCGGCAGCGATCTGAAGTAACGAGCATGGGCACTGCCCCTGCACCCCACAAGGGCTTCGCCCTTGACCCGTGTACCTGAGCCGTAAACGGCTCAGGAGGCGGGTCTTTTTTTGTTTGTTGCTGCATCGAAGACCGCCGGAGGCAATACAGTGCCTCCGGCTCGCTTGTCGGCAGTGGTTTCCGCTGGCAGACAAATCGTACAAGCAGTAAACGGAACGGGCAGGCCCGTTCCCTACGAAGCATTCCGGCCTCTTGTAGGGAACAGGCTTACCTGTTCCGCCTGTTTTAATTTTACGAACTAACTTCGTATATTCTATTAAATTACTGAACAGAAATGGTATCAGCAAGGAAATTTGGCAACGTTACACTTGAACCCATGACCGTTTCATAAGTATACAATCCCAGACAAGTAGCGTAAACTGTTACTCGATCATCTTCAAGGATACGTGCTTCACTATTTTTGCGCAAATACGTCACATAGACAACATCATCATAATTTCCCTTTGTTGCAATTCGCATGCAAACACAAGTATAGTTTTCCATTTTTTCTTCCAGTACTTGCAGCACTTTTCCTGTGAACTTGTACTGATTGCCATTATGGCTGTCAGGATCACGGGAAATACCTTTGAAATCAAGCGTTAGATATACTTTTGCTTTGGGTGCATCTTTAGCATACAACGCTTCTTGCGTTTCCTGATCAGCAATACCTGTCACGCTTAAGCCAGCTGTTTTCTGGAACAGTTTTACCGCTTCTGTTGTTTTATTACCAAAGTCTCCATCTGCACGACTTTGCAAATAGTTCAGTTCAATTAAGCGGCTTTGCAGACTAACAACCTTATCACCTTTACTGCCTTTTTGCAGTGTTTCATAAGTGGCGACTTTGACAGACGATGTGCCAATTTGTCCACGCGAGTTAATCTCTGCGGTTAACGCCTCCTGCATAGCCAACAATTCTTCATCGGTATAAGTTTTCAGGAATGAATAGTCATTCTCAGCGGATGCAACTCCAGTGAAGAGGATAAGCAGAACAAGACATAAGGACAATAATTTTTTCATTTGTAATTCCTCCCGTTTTGTATTTCTTAAAGCAATTATACTCAATATATTAAGCATAGTCAAGAGATTGAGCAGGGTAAAATATTTGTGGTGATGGAAATGATCTCATATCGACCTTTTTATGAAACCCTGTTCCGCAAAGGAATCACGGAGTATCACTTGATATATAAGCAAGGATTATCCGCTAATACGCTTCATCGTATGAAACATGGCGATGCCATCAGCACCAAAACGCTTAACACTTTATGCGAAATACTGGAATGTACTGTCGGTGAAATCATCGAATATGTTCCCGATCCATAAAATATCTTCAAATCAAAAAGACTGTGCAAAGTCCAAACAAACTTCGCACAGTCTTTTTTTATGCCGGAAAATCCGGTTTTCTGTGGAGAGAGCGCAAGAGGGGCCTTTCCTTTTTCAGAAAGAAAGGTTCCTCTCGCATCCCTCAACTTTATCTTAGTACATGCCGCCCATGCCGCCCATACCAGCGCCGCCAGCGGGAGCAGCGGGTTCGGGAGCGGGAATGTCAGCCACCAGGCTCTCGGTGGTCAGCACCAGAGCGGAAACGCTGGCGGCGTTCTGCAGAGCGCTGCGGGTTACCTTGGTGGGGTCGATGATGCCGCGCTCAATCATGTCGCAGTACTCGCCCTTGAGAGCGTCGTAGCCGTAGTTGGCCTTGTTGGAGTTCTTCACGTTCTCAACGATCACGCTGCCGTCGATGCCGGCATTCTTGCTGATCTGACGCAGGGGCTCTTCCAGAGCGCGAACGATGATCGCCACGCCGGTCTTGGCGTCGCCGGTGTAGTTCTCCAGCTCAGCCTTCACGTCCTTGAGCACAGTCAGCAGAGCGATGCCGCCGCCGGGCACGATGCCCTCTTCCACGGCAGCACGGGTAGCAGCCAGAGCATCTTCGATGCGCAGCTTGCGTTCCTTCATTTCGATCTCGGTAGCAGCGCCGACCTGGATTACAGCCACGCCGCCGGCCAGCTTGGCCAGACGCTCCTGCAGCTTTTCACGGTCGTAGTCGCTGGTGGTTTCTTCGATCTGGGAGCGGATGGAGGCAACACGGCCGGCGATAGCGTCGGGATCGCCCGCGCCCTCTACGATGGTGGTGTTTTCCTTATCCACCTTCACCTGACGGGCGGTGCCCAGCAGATCGATGGTGGCTTCCTTCAGGTCCATGCCCAGCTCGTCGCTGATCACCTGACCGCCGGTCAGCACAGCGATGTCGCGCAGCATTTCCTTGCGGCGATCACCGAAGCCGGGAGCCTTAACGGCAACGCAGGTAAAGGTGCCACGCAGCTTGTTGACCACCAGAGTGGCCAGGGCTTCGCCTTCCACATCCTCGGCGATGATCAGCAGCTTGCGGCCGGCCTGCACCACCTGCTCCAGAACGGGCAGGATCTCCTGGATGTTGGAAATCTTCTTGTCAGTGATCAGGATGAAGGGATTGTCCAGAACAGCCTCCATCTTTTCGGTATCGGTGACCATGTAGGCGCTGGCGTAGCCGCGGTCGAACTGCATGCCCTCAACGGTGGTCATGCCGGTCACCATGGTCTTGCTCTCCTCAACGGTGATCACGCCGTCCTTGCCAACGGTTTCCATGGCATCGGAAATCAGCTGGCCAATGGTCTCGTCGCCAGCGGAAATGCTGGCAACCTGAGCAATGCTCTGCTTGCTGGTGATGGGCTGGCTGATCTTCTGCAGGCCGTTCACAGCGGCAGCAACGCCGGCCTCGATGCCCTTCTTGAGCACCATGGGGTTGGCGCCGGCAGCCAGGTTGCGCAGGCCTTCGCGGATGATGGCCTGAGCCAGCAGGGTAGCGGTGGTGGTGCCGTCGCCGGCCACGTCGTTGGTCTTGGTGGAAACTTCCTTCACCAGCTGAGCGCCCATGTTCTCAAAAGCGTCTTCCAGCTCGATTTCCTTGGCGATGGTCACGCCGTCGTTGGTGATGAGGGGAGCGCCGTACTTCTTATCCAGCACGACATTGCGGCCCTTGGGGCCCAGAGTGATCTTGACAGTATCAGCCAGAGCGTTTACGCCCTTCTCAAGAGCGCGGCGAGCCTCCTCGCCATACTTGATCTGCTTAGCCATATTGAGTGTCCTCCTTCAAATACGGTTGTCTCCGACGGGCAGGGGCAGTGCCCCGGCACCCCGGATTTACCGCGTTTTACGCGG
>JAFYQB010000044.1 GCA_017547285.1 Clostridia bacterium | reverse complement strand
TCACCTTTCGTGACAGCTTCCCCTCGAGGGGAAGCGTGCGGAGGGGCTGCAGAGGGTTCAGGGGCTCAGCCCCTGATCAGCTCAAACGCAGCGGTACCGGTACGTTCTCCACCACGGCAATCAGAATGCGCTCAGCGGAGATATTCTTCATCTTGGCTTCAGGATTGGGGGTGATACGGTGGCTGAGCACCGGCAGCACCATGCGCTGCACATCCTCGGGCAGCACATAATCGCGGTCATTGAGCAGGGCGCAGGCCTGCGCACCGCGGATAAGCGCGATGGCGCCGCGGGTGGATACGCCCAGCTGCAGGCTGGGATGCGTGCGGGTCATGGCGGCAATGTTGGCCACATAGTGTCGCACCTCCTTGGAGGTGTACACAGTACCCACCATGTCCTGCAGCGCGATCACATCGCGGCCGGTGCATACGGGCGTGAGGGTGGACTGGGGCTTGACCGTGCCGCTGAAGCGTTCCAGAACGGCCATCTCCTCCTCAAGGGTGGGATAACCCATGGAAATGCGCAGGAAGAAACGGTCCATCTGCGCCTCCGGCAGCGGATAGGTGCCCATGAACTCGCCGGGGTTCTGGGTGGCCAGCACCATGAAGGGCTTGGGCAGCGGATGGGTCACGCCGTCCACCGTGACCTGATACTCCTCCATGACCTCCAGCAGCGCGGACTGGGTCTTGGGCGAGGTACGGTTGATCTCGTCCGCCAGGGCGATCTGGCACATGATGGAGCCGGGGTGGAATTCCATGTCGCCGGTCTTCATGTTGACCATGGTAAAGCCCGTGATATCGCTGGGCACCACGTCCGGCGTGAACTGGATGCGGTTAAAGGAACAGTCCAGCGATTTGGCCAGCGCGGATACCATGGTGGTCTTGCCCGTGCCGGGCACATCCTCGATCAGCACATGGCCCTTGCACATCATGGCAATGAGCAAAAGCTCGATCACCTCGTCCTTGCCGACGATGACCTTGCCGATATTCTGTTTGAGTGCGGTAATAACCTGACGCGGATTGAGCATACAAACGCCCCTTATCTATGGATTGATGTTGAAAAACAGGGTCAGCAAATGCGCGTATGCGGACATACACACGATTATTATAACGGAATGATAACTTTTTTACAAGTGTATGACAAAAGTTTTACAGACGATTTCTTCAACAGAAACAAAATTTGCAAAAAGCGGGGAAACCACTTGCTTTTTTTGTTTTTCAATGCTAATATAATGTGTCTATATTCGCCAAGGAGGGACCCCTGATGAGCGTATTTATTGGCATTCTGCTGATTGTTGTCTCCATCATCATGATTGGCTCCGTTCTGCTGCAGAGCAGCGAGCGCGCTGGTCTGGGTGCTGTGAGCGGCGCTGCCGAGACCTTCTTCGGCAAGAACAAGGCCAAGGGCATGGAAGCAAAGCTGGCGCTGGTAACCAAGATCAGCGCTACCGTGTTCGTGGTGCTGTCCGTGCTGATGATGTTCGTTGGCTAATCTGCAAACAGCATGAAAAAGCGACTCTGCAAAAGAGTCGCTTTTTTCATTTCAGGAACATGTTGTTTCCCTGCATTGTTATTCTGCCGTATGTCCGGTTACATCCCGATCATCCAGCTGTCTGCACAAACGCACACTTCGCTGTCCGCCTCGATGCTCACGCCGTACGCCTCCCCCTTGGGGAACGCAAGGCTGCTCATGGCCACTCGGCCTTCATCAGCATAGATTTCCACAATGGAACCATCCACAAACATGTGCAGCTTCAGCCTGCCGTCCTTCAGCGGCATCTTCGCCTCGCACCACGGCTTCTTTTCGGGGGAAAGATCCTCCGTCAGCGGATAGCCGCACAGGCTTCTGTCCACGCGCAGGATTTCGGCAGCGCGGTCGTAAGCGATGACAAATCGTTCGTCGTCTGTTTCCAGCAGGTTCAGGGAAACGGACCGCGCATCTTTCATATCAATGCTGATCTCAAACTCGCGCTGTTTTCCGTCAAGCTGCGGCAGCGCGGTTTTTGTTTGAACGGAAAGGTTTTCCACATGTACTTCATCCCGGCGCAGGCTTTGCAGCTCGCGGATGGGCTTTTGGCACAGCACGCCATTTTCGTCAAGCGTGCATTCGCGCGGCAGCGTCATCATGCCGGCCCAGCCGTGGCCGAGGGTGTGCGTGGGCATGATGTGGCTCCACGAAAGTGCCCAGCCGATCAGCACGCGGCGGCCGTCCAGGGTGAGTATGGTCTGCGGGGCGTAAAAATCAAGGCCCTGATCCACCAATTTCAGCGGTTTTTCAGCGCAGAACGCGCCGTTTTCCTCATGACCGGTGGTGTACAGCGTTACCTGCGGCGCGCCGTACAATTTGGCATCCGCGCCTATTTCGCATACGATGAGCACGTTTTTGCCGCCCAGTTCAAACACATCCGGGCATTCGCTCATGTCCGCCAGATGATCCGCGTACACGCCTGCGAACATCCACTCGCGCAGATCTTTGGAGGTATAGCAAAGCAGTTGCCCGCCATTGGGGCCCTGAGAGGCCAGAATCACGCGGTATCCCTCCGCCGTTTTTTCCACCTTGGGATCGCGGAATTCGTAGACGGACGCGCCTTCGGGCAGCATGGAACGGTCGATAACAGGGTTGTCCGCCCATTTCTCAAAGTGAACGCCGTCCGCGCTCTCAGCCATGCACTGGTGCTGATAGTACTGGTTGGGTTCGCCTGTGGGCTGCACGCCGGTGTACATCAGATAGAACCTGCCGTCTTTTTCGATGGATGTGCCGCTGAAACAGCCGTAATCATCAAAAACCTGATCCGGCGCCATGGCTACGGGCTCATCCTGCCAGTGCACCAAATCGGCGCTTGTCCAGTGGCCCCAGTGCATGGGCCCCCATACGGAATCGTAGGGATGGAACTGGTAAAACAGATGAAACCTGCCCCCGAAAAAGCCAAAGCCGTTGGGGTCGTTGTGCCATCCGGCGGGTACGCTCAGGTGGTAGCCGGGCTTGTAGCACGGGTTGATCTTCTGGCGGCGGGCATCCAGCTCCTGCTGGGCGCGTTCGAGTGTCATCATGCGTTTGCCTCCTGCATTTGTTTTTCAAACCGTCTGAGTGCGCGGTGGAACCAGATGCCCAGCAAAACGGCGGCCATCAGCCAGCCAACGGGATAGGCCAGCGTGACCCACGGCAGGGGACTGCCGAACAGGCGGCCTGCCTGCAGGTAGATCTGGCGGAACACCACGAACGAGAACAGGCAGATGTACATGGTGGACTGCGACCAGCCCATGCCGCGCAGCGCGCCTGCGTAGCTGTTGGTAAAGCACATCAGCGCATAGAAGGGCGAAATAAAGCGCACAAAGTATACGCCGTATTCCAGCACGTCGCTTTCGGTACTGAACATGCGCAAAAGCTGGGGCGCAAAAACAACCATCACAACCGCCAGCAGCATGGTAACGGAAATGCCCATCACCTGCGCCGTACGCACGCCGGACTTGACGCGGTCCAGCTTCTTTGCGCCCACGTTCTGGCCAACCATGGTGGTGGATGCCAGCGAAATGGACTGGATCGGCACGGTCAGGAAGACATCCAGCTTGTTATAGGCCGACCATCCCGCCATACAGGCGGAACCGAAGGCGTTTACGCTGGCCTGCACAAACACGTTGGAAAAGCTGGTCAGCGCCTGCTGGATGCCGGAGGGCAGACCCAGCGCGCAGATACGCTTGAACATGTTTTTGTCCAGGCGCAGTTCCCTCCAGCGAATGCCGTAAGGCGCATGGTCGCGGGTGAGCACCCACAGGACCAGCACGCCGGACAGCGCCTGCGCGATCAGCGTAGCCCACGCCACACCGGCCACGCCCATATCAAACGCTACCACGAACAAAAGATC
This sequence comes from Clostridia bacterium, assembly GCA_017547285.1. Taxonomy (GTDB): domain Bacteria; phylum Bacillota; class Clostridia; order Christensenellales; family Aristaeellaceae; genus Limiplasma. The sequence goes on along the minus strand of JAFYQB010000044.1, from coordinate 4,604 downwards.
CAGCACCGTGTTGACCACGGCGGAAAAGATCAGAAAATACAAGGGACGGGTGGAATCGCCCACGGCGCGCAGAATGCCGCTGCCCATGTTGTACACCAGCAGCCCCAGCATGCCGGAGAAATAAATGGTCAGATAGGTATGCGCCTCGGCAAATACATCCTCCGGGGTGCCCATCATGTTGAGGAGCGGCGTAACGATGGCCGCGCCCAGCACCGTAAGCACCACGCTCAGAATCAGCGTGAGGGCGACCGCCGTGTGCACCGCCTTGCCCAGCGCCGGATAATCATGCGCGCCGTAGCTTTGCGAAATGACAACCGTGCCGCCGGAGGCCAGGCCAACCGCGAAGCCCACCAGCGTGTTGATGATCGGGCCCGTGCTGCCAACCGCAGCCAGCGCTGCCTTGCCAACGAACTGTCCCACAATAATGGTATCCACCGTGTTATACAGCTGCTGAAAGATCATGCCAATCATCATGGGAACTGCAAACTGAATCAAATGCTGCCAGATCGGCCCTTCGGTCATATCAGCGGCGCCGCGTCTGCCCAAGCGCACGGTCAAAACCTCCCTGTATGAATCGAAATTTCTGTAATTGTACCATAGCACGCAGCAGGCAGCGGTGTCAAACCTTATCGGCGGAAAACAATAAAAAAACGGCCTCTCCCAAACAGGGAGAGACCCCATGTTTCAGCCGTTTCCTTCATACCAGTTTTTTTGCTCCACATACCCGGTCCGATCCCCGTTTGGGAACCAGACATGATACCATTCATCATCCGTAATGCCCAGCACCAGCAGGCTTTCTCCGATATCCTCGCAGGATGCGCAGAAGGCAGGCTGGTCTCTTTCCGGTCCGGCATACACATAATGATGCGTGGTGGGATTGACCGGAATACGAGACGGGAACACGGCCTCCACCTGATATCCGGCATCGCCCAAGGCCAGATATTTCTTCATCATCCAGCCGGCTACGCCAAAGATGTCCACACGCACCCATTCGCCCTTGGTTTCCAGAATGCGCACGGGCGTGCCGTTGTAGTACTTGCCCAGCGATTTTGCGCCGCGGTCAGGGCTCAGGCGCAGGTGCAGGCGATCCGCAGAATTGGGATTGTTCACCACCGCCCAGCGGGAGGAATCCATCCCATCCAGCGCCTCTTCCAGCGAGTGCGGTAGGCTGTTCCAGTCCATCACGGTCAGATCCGCCCAGGGATGATCGCCGTAACAGTAGGTGTAGGGGTTGGGGCTTTCGCCGGTAATGCGGTTTTTGCCAAGGCTGAACATGTAGGCGCCGGAAAGTTCATCCGAAATGTTGTAGATGAAGGTTACGCCGCAGGTGTTTGCATCCACCGGCCCCACGCTCACCAGCAGATCGCCGATGACCAGCGAGGAGGAGAAATTTTCAAAACCGTAGGCGCTTCCTTCCGGCAGGGGCGTGCTGAGGACGTTTTTCCAGTTTCCGTTTTGATCCAAACGGCTCAAGGCAATCACCCGCTCACCGTTTGGCTTTTGCAAAAAGAATTCCAGATGCTTCCTTTCAGCGCAGCCGCCCAGAAAGCGATGACCGGGGAACAGTTCCTCCGCAGCCAGCGCAGCCGCTTCGTCCGAAAGCCAGCTGTGGGTGTAATGGTTGTTGGGCTTAGGAAGGCGCGAATCATCGTAAGCGTTCAGGTGCATCCACGCTTCCAGCCATGATGCGGGCACAGGCACATAGGAATCCTTGGAGAGGATGTTCTCATTTTCATCACAGGAATAGGTACTGTAATACAGCAGCCCCGTTTCATACGCCAGATGATATTCGCTGATCTCACCGCCGTCGTGCGTTTCGCTGGTCATCAGGCTCGCCACGCGCCACTGGTCGTTGACGCGCACCGCGTGATAGGTGTCCCAAACCGTGCCATAGGGGTTGTAAGACCAGAAAAGCGTTTCATCCGTATCCAGCAGCAAACTGGCAACCTGCATCTCCTGCCGCAAAGCAGCGGGGTTTGAGACCTCCATTTCCCAAACGCCGTTTTGCTGCCGTGCCAGGCAAAGCGTCTGGCTGGTGCCGTCTGTCATCACGGCAGCCGCCGCAAAGCCGCACTGGTCAGAAAGGGCGATCGTGTGGGAAGGCAATGCCGAATGAAAGAACGCTTCCGCGTCTGCGGTCAAACCATCCGCCGCTGCCGTGCCGGTAAGAAGCCAACCAACCAGCAGCGTAAGACAAACCAATCGTACCAGCTTGTTCATACAACGATTCCTCCATGAATTTCCCTTTTCTATGAAGAAAACGGGACGAAAACATCATTTCATCCCGTTCTGATGGAAAAATGCGTTTTTTATTTCAGCGTATAGCGCACATCAAACACAGCGCGGTCGGCGCGAACGCGCAGGATGACCGACGTGCGCAGCACGTTGGCCGGGTTGCCGGGGGACTGCGCGGCAAAGACCTGCATGCCTGCCGTGTTTGCTGCAAGCGTCAGTTTCTTTCCGTTCAGGGTGAAGGTGACCGTCAGTTCATCGCAGGCAATGCGGCGCACATCGGACAGATGCTCATAACCGGGATAAGCCCCCAGCTCCGCCGTTTCGCCGGGTTCGGCACAGAATACAGCTTCGCCTTCCGCGTGGAACAGCCAGTCGATGGTACGTTCGCCGTCGCACACCACTTCGGTGCGGTCGTTGAGCGTATCCTCGCCGGGGGTTACGGTGCGCTGGGCGGATACCACGCCATCCCATCCCCCATCCACCACGGCGCGCACGCCTTCGCCGCATTCCTCCACATGGGTGGGGATCACAAAGGGCGGCTGGTCGCCGTCCACGGCAATGGTGTTATGGCTGGCTGCCAGCTGATACCAGCCCTTATACAGCGGATGGCCGTATCCGGGCGTACCCAGATCGTTGGAGAACGGAGGCAGGCTGACGGACAGATTATCGCGGTGTTTGTGGCTGCGCACCAGCACGCCGGACTTGAGAATGGCAAATACCGGCTGGCGGAAGATCGCCAGATTGGTGCTTTTCCAGAGCTCCACACCGGCAGGCACACGGTCAATGAGCAGCGAAGCGGGCGTGGAAACCGCCTCCGGACTGCGCTGGCGGATGCGTTCCAGCTGCGTCTGCAGCGCATCCGACCCGGACGCCATGGCAGCGCGGTGGAACTGATCGGCAAAGCGGCTGAGCGGCAGCGGATACCAGCCGTCGTTGATGCTGGGAATGCTCCATTGATCAGGCGAAAGCTTCAGCGCAGACAGGTGGGTAAATTCCAGCGTTTTGATCAGCGGATCATCCGCATGCTTCTCGGCAAAGAACTGGCAGAAGCCCGTGAACGCTTCCAGAGCGTAATAGTGGTACAAAGGCGATCCTTCATGCCACAGTCCGTCCGCTGTAAAGCCTTTTTCCACCAGCTCGCGGATGCCCAGTCTGCCATGCAGGATCTCATCCAGGAACGCTTCGTCCTCAAAACAAACGGCAACGGAACCGGCAGCGCTCTTGTGCCACAGCACATGGTTGTGAACGGAGGTCTGAATCTCCGGCGCGTTGACCAGTTCAGCCACCGGCAGGAACAGCTTTTCATACCAGTACTGTTTCTTTTCCGCTGCGAACAGATGACGGCAGGGATAGTAGGCACGCAGCAGGAGGATGCACCATACGCATTCATCCAGCACCTGCGGCATCACCTTGCCGTTGCCCTGACCGTGGATGGCAAAGCCTTCATAGTGTTCGGCATAAAAATCAAAATACCGTTCCAGAAACGCCAGCGCATCCTGATCGCCCAGCAGCGCACACACGGCCACAGATTCCAGCTTTTCCGCCGTCAGCAGGCGGTAGTAGTACACCCACGCCTCGTCAAACACCTGTCCAACGGCTTCCCTGCCGCAGTTGGGGCAGATGAACGCATTGGGCGGGTTGAAGTTCATGGCATAATCAAAAGTCAGGTGCGCCGCGCATTCCGGGCAGGCAAACTGATGGCCCCAGCCGGAGATCCATTCCGGCTGATCGCGGAAGGTTTGCGCAAGCAGGCGGCATTCCTTGCGGGCCTGTTCGGCGATGGGAGCATAGTACGTTTCATCGGAGGAGATCAACTGGCGGATCTGTCGGGCAGTGGTATTCACAGGGCATGCGCCTCTCTTTGGTCAGAATGATACTGGTATGCTATCACAGAGGAACGGAGGATGTCAACCAAAGACGGGAGGGGGAAGCACTGCCGGAGCTTGCGCGGTTCTCTTCGATGGAGCTTGTTCGCTCAGTTTGATGTAAGCACTACCGTAGCTTGCGCGGTTCTCTTTGAAGGAGCTTGCGTGCTCAGCTTGATGCAAGCACTGCCGGTGCTTGTCGCGTTCTCTTCCGCTCCGCTCGGGCCAGAGGATCAGGGGGGATTTCGATTTCCCCCCTTAGATCCTCTGGACTCCTGTTTCCCCCTTAAAACGACTAGGGGCATGGCCCCTGGACCCCTGTGGGGGCGGGGGTGGATTTGGTAAAGCGGGAGGAGCGCTAATAGGTACTTTTTTTTTAAGAAGCCAAGCAACGGCACGCGACAGAAAGATTCCTTTCGGAGCCTGAGCCGAATCCACCCGGCAGGCGAGAGCCGGCGAAGCTTTACCCTTGACAATCCGAAGCAGGCAAATGGTACCCTTTCC
>JAFYQB010000043.1 GCA_017547285.1 Clostridia bacterium | reverse complement strand
GCCGCCCGCTTTGCGGGCGGCGGGAGTTTTATCGGCAGAAAAGAGGAAACAGCATGCAAACAATCATTCAGCGCGCAGAATTTCCGGATGAACGCCGTATTTTGATGGTTTCAGACCTGCATGGACATGCTTCCGGCCTGCAAGAACTGCTTGAAAAGGCAAAGTACACTCAGGATGATATTCTGGTCATTGTGGGTGATTATATCGAAAAAGGTCCGCAGAATCTGCAAACCATTCGTTATGTCATGGAGCTGTGCGAAGCGGGGACAGTTTATCCTCTGATGGGAAATGTGGATATCTGGCGGCTTCGCAGTCTGCTGAGTGATGATCCTGTCATCCAGCGGGATATCGTGGATTTTTCTCTGCTTTCACGCCGGTGGTGGCCTTCGTCACTGCTGGAGGAAATGTGCGCCGAATGCGGTCTCGTGCTTGATGAAGCCTTTGATACACAAAAGGCTTTTCCTTTGATCAGAGAGCATTTTGCCAGTGAGATTTCGTTTTTGAAATCGCTTCCTTCCATTCTGGAAACGCAGAGAATGATCTTTGTTCACGGCGGCATTCCGCATGAGCAGCTGGATGAGCTGCTGAGCGTGGATCCCCATTCGCTGATGAAATGGGACCATTTTATGGATGAAGGTTTGAGCTTCAGCAAGTACGTAACGGTGGGCCACTGGCCGGTTACGCTTTATGGAGAACAGTATCCATGCTACAATCCCATTGCTGATCGCCAGAGGCGCATCATTTCGCTGGATGGCGGATGCGGGGTGAAGACAGACGGTCAGCTCAATCTGATCGTCCTTCCGGATTGGCGGTCAGACGAGTTTGAACACTATGAATGGACGCCCCTGCCCGTTATCACTGCATTGGATGACCAGCCGGAAACCACTGCCAGCGGTTTTATTCACTGGGGCGACCATCTGGTGACGGTATTGAAAAATAATGGCGAAACGTCGCTCGTTCTGCACCGCGGCAGGGAATGGACGGTTCCATCCGATTTTCTTTGGGAAACCAATGGTGGAACCGGATGCAATGATTATACGGATCGCCGTCTGCCTGTTGAACGCGGAGATCAAATGTACCTGATTAACGAGTATTCGTTTGGCTGTTATGTGAAAAAGGACGGAATGACCGGCTGGTACATGGGAAGGTATCAAAGCGAATAAAACCGTTGTTCTTTGCTTTGGATCCGTGCTATACTAATGGCATTCTTTTGTGAAAGCAGGTGCCATGATGCGCTTTACCAAGATGGAAGGCCTTGGCAATGATTATGTATACATCAATGCCTTTGAAGAACAGATCGAAAATCCCTCCGAACTGGCGGTGAAGATGAGCCGGTATCATTTCGGCTGTGGATCGGACGGACTGATTCTGATCAAGCCGAGCCAGGTTGCTGATTTTTGCATGGAAATGTACAACAATGACGGCAGCTATTCCGAAATGTGCGGCAACGGCATCCGCTGCGTGGCCAAGTACTGCCATGACCGGGGACTGACGGATAAGGTGGATTTCACCATTGAAAGCGGCGGGCAGATCAAGGTGATGCATCTGAACCTGCGCGAGGATGGAACCACCGAAAGCGTGCGCGTGGATATGGGCTTTCCGGAACTGGACGGCGAAAAAATCCCTTCGCTGGCAAAAAGCAATCCTGTGATCGGTCACGGGCTGGAAGCCAACGGAAACCGCTATTCCTTTACGCTGGTCAGCATGGGCAATCCTCATGCTGTGACTTTTGTGGAGGATCCTTCCGCTGCGCCGGTCACTGTTGATGGCCCCGTGCTGGAATGCGATCCGTTCTTCCCCAACAAGGCCAACATTGAATTTGTGCAGGTGATTGATCGTACGCATGCCCGCATGCGCGTATGGGAGCGCGGTACGGGGGAGACCATGGCCTGCGGCACCGGCGCGTGCGCAGTGCTGGTAGCCTGTGCGATGAACGGCTTTTGTGAACGCGAGGCAGAAATTGAACTGCCGGGCGGCACGCTGCATATCGAGTGGAACGAACAGGATGGACATGTGTACATGACCGGTCCTGCGGCGTTTGTGTACGATGGTGTGTGGCTGAAGTGAATATGCAAAGCAGCGTTGATCGGACGCTGCTTTTTACATTTGCTTCCCTTTTTTTCGACAGCCGTCAAGGTTGACATCTCCATCAGCCTTCCATTATAATGAAAGGTACTGTGCGGAAGTCTGCCTTTCCGCATGGAGTGCGGAAAGGAGGCGCCTGCTGTTGCAGACCGTTGCGCTCAAACCCAAACGCGCAGAGTGGACGGCGATGCTCGTCGGGCTGCTGATCCTTTGCGTTCTGATGCTGCTGACGCCGGCGCTGTGCGTGCCGCTGGCGGTGGCTGCGCCGCTGCTGGCCTGCCCGCTGGTGGGGCGAAAAGAGGAATTCGTGGCGTGGATATCGGCTGCTGTTCCCGTTGCCGCTTCAATGCTGGCGGGCTTTGATCCGCTGTATGCCGCAAGCCTTGCGCTGATCGGTACGCTGCCGCTGCTGATTACGCGGTTTGTGCCCATCCAAAAGCGTCCGGGCGCGATTGGTATGCTGATGTATATCTCTGCGATGGCGTTTGCGCTCACGGTCGTTCTGGCAATGGCCTCGAACATGCTGGGCGGGCCGCTGCCGTACTCGCTCGCGCGGGCCTTTGTAGACTGGGTGGATCAGGCGGAAAACAAGCAGATGATCCTGCGTCGGTTTGCTGTCAACGGACTCATCAGCATCCCCGAGGGCTATATCGAACAGGGAACGCTTCGTCCGCTGATGGAGGCTGCCTATCATCGCCAGATGCTCATGTCCCTGAAACTGACGATGGAAATGCTGTTTACGCAGTATCTGCCGTCACTGGTGGTGCAGAGCTGCCTGATTGTGGGCTTGTTTATCTCGCTCAGGCTGGAACGCGTAAACGGTGTGCTGCTGATTGTGGAAGCCCGAACGGCTGCTGATAAGCATACCCGCGTGGTTGCGCCGCCCAGTTTTCGCTTGCTGGCCATGCCGCCCAATGTGCGCCGAACCATGTTCGCGCTGGGTGTTACGGGGCTTTTGCTGTTAACTTCTCCCGGCAGCTTTGCCAATACGGTGGGCCAGCTGTGCTACGCCGTGTTTGAAACGGCATTCTGCCTGCTGGGCGCAGCCGTTATGGTGTTTGCCTATACCAAAACTGATCCCGACCGCCGCCTCTTTGCGGGCGTAATGGCAGCGCTTATCTTTGTGCTGGCGCCGTTTGTGCTGATGCTGGTTGGTATGCTGGATCAAAGATTTCACTTCAGAAAACCCCAGGCTCCCAAGCCGGATGAGAAATAAAGGAGGAAAAACCAATGAAGGTTATTTTGCTTTGCGATGTGAAGGGTTCCGGTAAAAAGGATGATATCATCAACGTGTCCGACGGCTATGCCCGCAACTTCCTGTTCCCCAAGAAGTGGGCCGTGGAAGCCACCCCCGGCGCAGTGAAGGAAATTGAGCGCAAGCGCGCCAATGAGGAAAAGCTGGAGCGCGAACGCCGTGCCGCTGCCGAAGAGCTGGCCAAGCAGCTCAAGGATAAGCAGATCTCTCTGAAGGTGAAGTGCGGCGGTCAGGGCCGTCTCTATGGCCGCATCACCAGCGCGGAAATCGCCGCCGCCCTCAAGGAACAGCACAGCGTGGATATCGACAAGCGCAAGATCGAGTGCGAGGACATCCGCCAGGTGGGCGACTACGCCGTGACCGTTACCCTCTACACCGGCGTAAAGGCCCCCATGAAGGTAAAGGTCGAATCCCTTTAAGGGGAGACGCAAGGGGCGCTGCCCCTTGACCCTGCCTAAGGACTTCGTCCTTAGGAATCCTGTGGTTTGGCCGCACTTTGTGCGGCCAAGAAGCGTACCAATGTTTTGTTTATATTCCCACTGAGGCCGTCCGGCCTCAGAAACGGGATTCTCAAGGGCGAAGCCCTTGAGCGGTGAGGTTGCCAGGAGAGGCAGAGCCTCTCCTGGCCCGCCGGAGGCCCCCGTATCCCCACTACACAACAGAAGGGAGTCAAACGCATATGGAAATCAGCCTGAACGACCAGCAGGTGCTGGCCGCTTTGCCGCCCAGCAGTCTGGATGCGGAACGTTCCGTTCTGGGTGCGGTTCTGCAGGACAGCGGCGCGGCGAACCTTGCGTTTGAGACCCTCACGCCTGAGGATTTTTATTCCGCAGAGCACAAGGAGATTTTTGAGGCGATGCGTTCCCTGCATATTGCGGGCAACCCGATCGACCTGATGACGCTGGGGAACGAGCTGACCAAGCGCGGCACGCTGGACAGCGTGGGCGGCGCGGCCTATCTTTTGCAGGCCATCCGCTTTGTGCCCACCACGGCCAACACCCGCACGTATATTGAGATCGTTCTGGAAAAGGCCACGCTGCGCAGGCTGATCTCTGCGGCCCAGCAAATCTCCCAGCAGTGCTATCAGCAGTCCGATCCCTTGCAGGATGTGCTGCACAACGCGGAACGTTTAATCTTTGATATCGTGATGAAGCGCGGCGGCTCGGATTCGCTGCGGCCCATCAACAGCGTGCTGATGGGCACTTTTGACCAGATTGAAGAACTGAGCCGTCTGAAAGGCCGTCTGGGCGGCGTGCCGACGGGTCTGTACGACCTGGACCGCATGCTCACCGGCCTGCACGGCGGCGAATTGATTCTGGTAGGCGCGCGTCCTGCCATGGGTAAAACGTCCATGGCGCTGGGCGTGGCGGGCTTTGCGGGCATGCAGGCCAAACGCTGCGTGGCGATTTTCAGCCTGGAAATGCCGTGCGAGCAGATCGGCCTGCGTATGCTGTGCTCTGCCGCCAACATCAACATGCAGCGCGTGCGCAGCGGTATGCTGACGGATGACGAGTGGGTCAAGATCGGCGATACCATCAACGAACTGTCTCAGGCGCGCATTTATATTGACGATACCCCCAGCCTGACGCCCTCGCAGCTGCGCAGCCGCTGCCGCCGGCTGATGATGGAGCAGGGCCTTGATCTGATCGTGATCGACTATCTGGGCCTGATGGGCACGGACAAGCGCGTGGAAAACCGTCAGCTGGAAGTGGCTGAAATCAGCCGCCAGCTCAAAGCCATTGCTCTGGAACTGAAGATTCCCGTACTGGCCTGCGCGCAGCTCAGCCGCGCCAACGCCAACCGTACGGACAAGCGTCCGCTGCTGAGCGACCTGCGCGACTCCGGCAGTATCGAACAGGACGCCGACGTGGTTATGTTCATGCACCGCGAAGGCTACTATGCTACCGCCAACGGTTCGGATGACGGCCCCAAGCCAGACGACAACGAGGGTGAGATCATCGTGGCCAAACAGCGTAACGGCCCTGTGGGCACTGTAAACGTGGAGTGGCAGGCGGAGTTTGCCCGTTATACGAACCTGCCGGGCACGAAGGTGGCCATGTACATGGAAGGTTAACAGGGGTTGAACCCCTGCCCCCGGACTTGCTGCGTGAAAAGCGGTCAGAGGTTGACGCTTTTGATGGATGCTGCGGTCCGCGCTCAAGCCGCATCGAAGGCGTTGCCATCAGGCGAGCCTCGACACCCTCCGTGTCAAGGCGGTCTTCGATGCAGTGCCAAACACAAAATACCCGCCCCGCGCGTGAAACGCGCGGAACTGGGGTCCAGGGGCACTGCCCCTGGGAAAGGAGTTTTTTGTACTTGAATCAGCCTAAGATTTGTGAGCTTTTGAGGGACCAGCGTTTTGAAGGCTTTTTGCTGGTGCGCACTTCGGATCAGAGAACGGGCGGAAACGGCTCCAAGTATCTGGACCTGAATCTGGCCGACCGCACGGGCGAAGTAAACGCCAAGGTGTGGGACGGCAATGTGCAGCCGCCCATGCCCGGTACGGTGGTCAAGGTGCGCGGCGGCACGCTGGAATATAACGGCAGACTGCAGCTGCGCGTGGAACGTATCCGCGCCATGGTGGATTCGGATGATGTGGAGCTTTCGCAGCTGGCTCCCTGTGCGCCGGAAACGCCGGATGAAATGATGGGGCAGATCATGGAAACGGTGCAGGGTTTCCGCAGCGAGCCCATCCGCAAAATTGTGCTGGAAATGCTGCGCCGCTTTGATGAAAAGCTGCAGTATTATCCTGCCGCGCAGCGCATTCACCATGCGGAGCGCAGCGGTCTTCTGCACCATACCACCGGCATGCTCAAGACGGCCAAGGTGATTATGGACATCTATCCGTGGCTGAACAGCGATCTGCTGTATGCCGGCGTGATTCTGCACGACCTGTGCAAAACGGAAGAAATGGATTCCGACCAGATGGGCGTGGTGCGCGACTACAGCAAGGAAGGCCTGCTGCTGGGCCATCTGGTGCTGGGCGTGACCCGCATTCAGGAGGCGGCCAATGATCTGGGCATCAGCGGCGAGCCGGTGGTACTGCTTCAGCACATGATGCTGAGCCATCACGGCGAGGCCGAGTTCGGCAGCCCCCGCAAGCCCATGTTCCCCGAGGCCGAGGTGCTGCACTGGGTGGACCTGCTGGACGCCCGCATGAACGAAATGCAGACCGCCATCGCCAAGCTCAAGCCCGGCGTGTTCTCCGAAAAAATCTGGTCGCTGGACCGCCGTCTGTATCGCGCGGAATATGAGGAACTGGAAAGTTCTCAGGAAGGTTGACGGAACACTTCCGAAATGTTACAATAAAATGACAAAATGAAGAAATCTCCATTTTGATTCGTTGTATGTGCAAACGCCCTGATTTGGGAGGGAAAAGGTTATGAAGCGTAATTGGAAACTGTTGGTATGCCTGCTGACGGCGATGTTGCTTTTGACGGCCTGCTCCGGCAAGCCCGATCCGGAAGAGTTCCCGGATATTACGCAGGCAATCGGTCCTGCGTCCACGCCCACGGCTGTGCCTACTGCCGTTCCGGTGCAGGAAGCCGATCCTGAAAACGGCGAGAGCATCTTTGAGCATAATCCCTATCTGGAAGAGGATTTCTCCGAAGAGGACGCGCTGGCTGAAGAGGATTATGTGGATCCCGAATTCGGCGTGCTGGAAAGCTTTGCCACGCCCGAACCCGCCGGTACGGTGTACCCCTATGCGGGCAGCACCCCCATTCCGCTCAACCCTGTGGATATGCCCACGCCTACGCCCAAGCCTGACCTGAGCTTTACCTATGCCCAGTACATTGCCTCCACTGTGGGCGTTACGTTTGATGCCCCGGCCAACTGGCAGGTGAATGAAAGCCAGTCCGGCGTGTTTATCCTGTCCGAGCCCACCAATCAGGTGAAGGACGGCCAGCAGTGCATCATCACCATCTCCGCTGAGCCCATTGGCAGCGATTACAAGCAGAAGGAACTGGAAACGCATGTGCAGCACCGTTTGGATAGCATCGGCGGCGCGCAGTTTACCTCCTTCAAGCCCAGCTATACTGCGACCCGTCACATGCTGGGTTCCACCGGCGTGTATGCCAATTACTCCGGTACCCTCACGGATGGTACCTATGTTGGCGGACGTATCCAGTACGTCAGCGTGGGCGGAAAAATTTACGGCCTGGAGATCGTGTTCCCCGAAGGCTTCCGCGGTGAGTTTATCGATGTGTTCGGTGAGATCCGCGGCAGTTTGAAGTTCATTCAGTAATGAAGGGTATTCACCCTTTTGCGCCCCGCATTTGCGGGGCGTTTTTGATAAAGGAGAAAGAAAATGATGGATCGTCTGATCGTGCTGGGTACGGGCAACGCCAATGCGACCCGCTGCTATAACACCTGTTTTGCCATTGACTTCGGCAATGAACTGCTTCTGTGCGACGCCGGAGGCGGCAACGGCATTCTTCGCCAGCTGGCGGATGCGGGGATCGGTCTGAACCGTATTCATCACCTGATCGTGACCCATGCGCATACGGATCATGTGATGGGCGTTGTTTGGCTCATGCGCATGATCGCCGCACAGATGAACGCCGGAAAATACGAGGGCGAATTGCATATCTATGCCAGTGCGGCGGTGCGCGAGGGCCTGATGCAGATGGCAAACTTTATGCTGCAGCCCAAGATGATCGCACAGATCGGCAAGCGTATTCTGTTCTGCGATGTTACGGACGGGCAGACGGAAACGGTTGCGGGGCAGGAAACGGTATTTTATGATATTGGTTCCACCAAGATGCAGCAGTACGGGTTTACTATCCGCCTGATGGATGGCCGCAGACTGTGCTGCATGGGCGACGAACCGTACAATCCCATCTGTGAGCGTTACGTGAAAGGCGCGGACTGGCTGCTGAGCGAGGCGTTCTGCCGCTATTGCGACCGCGAAAGTTTCAAACCTTACGAAAAACATCACAGCACGGTCAAGGAAGCCTGCGAGCTGGCGCAGCAGCTGGGCGTGCCCAATCTGGTGCTTTGGCACACCGAGGACAAGCATATTCAGGAACGCAAAAAGCTGTACAGCGAGGAAGGCAGCGCGTTTTACAACGGAAACCTGTTTGTGCCGGATGATCTGGACGTCATTGAACTGTGAGGAAAACGAACATGCTGAAGCTGGATAATCACGACAGCCGTATCCGCTATATCGATTTGCTGATGGAACGGCTGGATTTGAACGATCTTCCCGAGTGTGCGCTGCCGGATGGCTACCGGTTTGTGTTCTATCAGCACGGCGATCGGGATGCATGGATTAACATTGAACAGTCCGCCAAGGAGCTGCACAGCTTTGAACAGGGCGTACAGGTTTGGGAGCAGTATTACGGCGGCGTGGAGGATACGCTGCACAAACGCATGCTCTTTATTGAAAACGAACAGGGCGTAAAAGTAGCGACGGCCACTGCCTACTATGATGCAAACGGCGAACTGCCGCCGGAGCGCGGACAGGTACACTGGGTGGCGGTGCGCCGCGATCATCAGGGCAAGGGGCTGGCGCGCCCGCTGATTGCACAGACGCTGAAGGTGATGAAGGAGCGCGGCCATACCGAGGCCATGCTGCACACGCAGACCACCACCTGGGTGGCGGTAAGGCTGTATCTGCAATTCGGCTTCCGTCCGATGGCTGAAAACGCCGTAAGCAGCCGTGATGGCTGGCGGATCATCAGGGCGCTGACAGGGCATCCCGCGCTGGATGATTTTGATGCAGCCAGTGAAGAGGAAATTTTGGAACAATGAAAATCGCCCGGACGTTTGTGCGTCCGGGCTTTGCTGTTGGATTAGTTTTCAGGGGCTTTTGCATGGAAGAAGCCAAAGGCAATCAGGCTCAGCGCAGCACCTGCCAAGCCCGTCAGGAAGAACAGCAGGGCAATGCCAGCGCCGTTTCCGCTGAACCAATGAATCAGCCATGCTTGTATGATTGACGGCCGGCTCATAAAAGGCTCGAAGATGTGGTCAGCCAGCCATCCGCCAGTCAACAGGCCGAGCGGAATAAAGCCGTTCTGCAGCGTATCCCTTGCACTGAACACCCGTCCCTGCATTTCGATAGGCACGCTTTCGCGCATCAGTACCGTCAGGTGAACATTCATCACAGCGGCAATCAGGTACGTGCCAAAGGCTGCTGCCACCCAGACAGGAATGGATACCGAAAGCCCCTGCACGATATCCCCGAGAAAGATCATCCCGCAGGTCAGATAAACCGCCGCAAAGCGGTCTTTGGCCGGTTTCAACCATGTCATTAGCAGACTTCCGGCCATGATGCCCATCGAAACGGCGGCCTGCACCAGTCCTAGCGCCTGCTGGCTGCCATTGCTCCGCGCCAGCACAAACGCGGCCATCTGGCCGTCGCCGCCGATTTTGGCCAGAAAGTTGATGGCTGTAAAGAACAGGATCAGCCGCCACAGCGGCTTGCGTTCTTTCAGAAATACAAGTCCGGCGGTGCATTCCTGCCAGAAGGGTTTTCTCTCCTGTTTCCCCTGCCTTGGCTTTTCGGGCAGATGGATGGCAAGCAGCAGTGTGCCGAACGCGATGGCGAAGGTGGACAGATCCAGCCACAGCACCAATGTTAATCCACCTAAGGCCAACACCATGCTCCCCAGCGCGGGCGCGAGGATGGAAAGCACCGAACCGGCCAGCCCTTGCAGGCCTCCTGCTCTGGCATAATGCTTTTCGGGAACCAGCAGACTGGTTGCCACATACGAAGCCGGCACCTGAAAGGCGTTCATCAGGCTGAGCAGCGTGTTGATGACGTACAGATGCCAGATGCGCAGCCATCCCATTGAATGCAGCACAAGGATCAGCAGCGTGCCGCTTGCGGCAAAGGCATCTGCCGCAAGCATGATGCGCTTTTTGTTCCAACGGTCGGCCAGCGTTCCGGCGATGAATCGGAACAGAATGGTCGGCAGAAAGGTACAAAGCGTAAGCAGCGACAGGCTGGATGCGGTACCGTGCTGGCTGTACACCCACACGTTTAGGGCATAAGCGGTCATTTCGGTGCCGAGGGAGGAAATCGTCTGAGAACTCCACAGGAGAAGAAAATCCCTGCATTCTGTGAAAAAAGCTTTTGTTTTCATGGCTTTGTTCCTTATCATTGTTGATGGAAAAGGAAGCGCAAAGCCGGATGCGGACGGCTGCCCATGGAAATGGGCTTGCTCCGCGCAGTCACCGTCCGGAATCAGACCCTGCGCGAAGCCATGCCTTGGGCGGCAAAAAGCGCCGCTGAGAACAGCAGGAAAAACGTCATTTGGTTGTCACCTCTTTACAGGTATTGTAGCACTGCGGAATGAAGCAGTCAATGAAAAACAGCCGCAGCAAGTGCGCTACAGCTGTCAGTGTTTTATTTACTCCACAAACATTTTTCCGGTATGCCATTCGGGATTGGCGTGATGCTTGATATAAATGCGCTTCCAATCAATGCCCGCCACTTCGTTCAGTACCTTGCAGACCTGCCTGGAATAGGCTTTCAGATTTTCGGATTCGGGGCTGTTGTTGGCGGCGACGTCCGCAATTGCGCAGGGGGCGCCGTCCACTGTGCCAAAGTACAGATGGCAGTCGGGAATGATTTCCGCCATGGTCACGGGGGCGGATTTTCCGGGAATCAGAGAGATGGCATTCAGAATCTCTTCAGCCAGTTTTTCGATCTGTTCCCTGGTGAGCGGAGTGGAAACGCGTACTTGTACATAAGGCATGGTGTTTACCTCCTGTGAATCAAAATCAGTTTTGTTGTGGAGTACGGCAATCAGCCCCGGCTGGCCTTTCCTTCCAGAACCAGCTTGTTCAGTTCGTCCATAAAGCTGCTTACGTCGGTAAACTGGCGGTAGACGGAGGCAAAGCGCACATAGGCCACTTCGTCCAGCAGTTTCAGCTCATCCATCACTGCTTCGCCGATGCGGCGGGAGCTGATCTCATCCTCACCCATGCCGTAAACCAGCTTTTCCACCTTTTCAACGATGGTATCGATATCCTTCATGCTTACGGGGCGCTTCTGGCAGGCCGCCAGCAGGCCCTTCTTGATCTTATCGGAATCGAACGGCTCGCGGCGCATATCCTTCTTGATGATCATCACGGGCGAGTTTTCGATTTTTTCATAAGTGGTGAAACGGCGTCCGCAGCGCAGGCATTCACGGCGGCGGCGAATGGAGGAGCCTTCCTCCGTAGGACGGGAGTCGATGACTTTGCTATCCAGATAACCGCAGTATTGGCAGCGCATAAAGCGGGTCCTCCTTGGCAGAAGAAAAATGCTGTATTTTGTTGTATTATAGCAAGTTTCCGGGCGATTTGGCAAGCGGGAAAATGCTTTATTGGTAATCGTTTTCCCAGACCGGAGGGGAATTGCAGCACAGGTCGGCAGTGGTGACGAGGATCACATCATCGCCGATACGCCGGATGTTGCACCAGGGAATGACCAAACCGCATTTTTCGCCGCGCAGCGTTTGCAGAAAGGAGGTTTCCGCAGGCACCACCAGCGCGGTAACGCGGCTGTCTGTAGGACAGAATTCCAGATCCATCACCCGGCCAAGGCGTTTGCCGTCCTGCACGTCGATGACTTCTTTGGTGCGCAGCTCGCTGAGCGTCATGGGCGGCCTCCTTTAATGGGAAAAGGCTTTGCGGGGGAGTGTGGAAAGAATATGCAAAAACACGGCTTGATATGCCCGCGCGGGGTTTCGCTTCCGGTCGAAAAATGGTACAATAAATCGTATGCCTTGATTGAAAAGGAGTTTTTGAGCCTTGACCAAGTTTTGTACGCTGTTCAGCGGTTCCAGCGGAAATGCCGTTTATCTGTCCACGGGGCGCGGGGCCATTCTGATCGACTGCGGCATGAGCGGCAAACAGACCCTTGAAGCCATGCAGCAGAACGGTTTTGCGCCGGAAGAGCTGCAGGCCATTCTCATCACCCACGAGCACAGCGACCATGTGAAGGGCGCGGGGATTCTGTCGCGCAAACTGCACATACCCATTTATGCCACGGAAGGAACCTGGCAGGGGATGGAGGCGGCGGTGGGGGAGATCCCTGCCCATCACCGCGTGGTGATCACGGCGGATGAGAGCTTTTTTCTGAATGATCTGGAAATCATGCCTTTCGCTATTCCCCATGACGCCAATGATCCCACCGGCTACCGCATCTATACGCCCGGAGCCAGCGTGGCTGTGGCGACAGACCTTGGCTATTTTGCGGATTCTGTGCGCGATGCCGTTGCCGGCGCGGATGTGGTGCTTCTGGAAAGCAACCACGACCCGGATATGCTCAAGCAGAACGCCTTTTATCCGGCGCATCTCAAAAAGCGCATTCTGGGCAAAAAGGGCCACCTGAGCAATGAAAGCGGCGCGGCTGCCGCGCTGGCGCTGGTGGAATCCGGCACGAAACACCTGCTGCTGGGCCACCTGAGCAGCGAAAACAACACGCCTGATCTGGCCTACCGCACCACACTGGCGGCTTTGCAGAATGCGGGCGTAGACGTGGACGGCGAAGTGAGCCTGAACGTGGCCGGGCGGTACCGCACCAGCTGTATTTATACGATCGATTAAAGGAGGAGCATGCCAATGCTTCGGCTGTTGGATGAAGTGATGGATCTGGGGGAGCGCGGCATTGCGCTTTTGTGGATGGAGGCCAGCGGTGAAACCACGCCCTGTGCGGGTATGAAGCTGCGCGATGCGCGCGGCAATGTGCACACGGTGGCTGCCGTCAGCAGCGACGAGGGCGTATACACTTTGCTGATCCCGGATGGGAACGCGGACTATTTTGGCCGCCTGTTCCGCGATATCCGCATTCAGGCGGATGTGTTCGAGGAGGTGGAGTAAGTGGCTGTCACCATCATCTGCGTGGGCAAGCTGCGCGAAAAGTATTTTGCAGATGCGGCGGAGGAATACATGAAGCGCCTCAAGCGCATCATGCCTGTCAGCGTGATTGAACTGCCGGACGAGCCGGAACCCGCCCAGCCCTCCGATAAGCTGAATGAGGCGGTTATGAAGCGCGAAGGCGAAAAGATCCTGCAGAAAATCGGGCAGCACGATCATGTGATCGCCATGTGCATCGACGGCAGACAGTACGAAAGCACCGAACTTGCCGCCAAAATGAGCAGCCTTTTTACGCAGGGCAAAAGCAATGTTACCTTCCTGATCGGCGGTTCCCTGGGCCTGCATGCGGATGTGCTCAGGCGCGCCAATGAGCGAATGTCCATGAGCAAAATGACCTTTCCCCATCAGCTGGCCCGCGTGATGCTTCTGGAGCAGCTGTTCCGCGCCGCCAAGATCAATGCGGGGGAGCGGTATCACAAGTAGTGTCTTTACTTCCTTGGAAAAACAGGGTATAATAGCAGCAACAGCTGATGTTTTTTCCTGAAAGGAGCATACACATGAAGGGCATTATTCTGGCCGGCGGCGCGGGTACGCGTCTGTATCCTCTCACCATGGTCACCTCCAAGCAGCTTTTGCCTGTTTATGATAAGCCCATGATCTATTACCCGCTGTCCACGCTGATGCTGGCGGGCATCCGTGAGATCCTGATCATTTCCACCCCGGTGGATACCCCGCGCTTCCGCGACCTTCTGGGCGATGGCAGCCAGTTCGGCATCCAGCTCAGCTATGCCGTGCAGCCCTCTCCCGACGGACTGGCGCAGGCCTTCCTGATCGGCGAAGAATTCATTGGCGATGAGCCCTGCGCGATGATTCTGGGCGACAACATCTTCTACGGCAGCGGCTTCGGCCTGATGCTGCGCCGCGCAGCCCAGGCAGCGGAGGAAGACGGCAAGGCCACCATTTTCGGCTATTACGTCAACGATCCCGAGCGTTTTGGCATTGCGGAATTCGATGAGTTCGGCAAGGTGCTTTCCGTGGAGGAAAAGCCCAAAAATCCCAAGAGCAACTATGCCATTACCGGTTTGTATTTCTATCCCGCCGGCGTAAGCGCCATGGCGCACGAAGTAAAGCCTTCCGCACGCGGCGAACTGGAAATCACCACGCTCAACGACATGTATCTGCAGAAGGGCGATCTGCAGGCGCAGATCATGGGCCGCGGCTTTGCCTGGCTGGATACCGGCACCATGGACAGCCTGGTGGACGCCGCCAACTTTGTGCAGATGATTGAAAAACGCCAGAGCGTGAAAATTGCCGCGCTGGAGGAGATCGCCTACAGCAAGGGCTGGATCGATGTGGATACGCTGCTGGCCTCTGCGGAGCGCTACGGCAAATCCCCCTACGGCGAGCATCTGAAGCGCGTGGCGGAGGGCAAATTCCTGTACGATAAACGCAAATGATCTGGAGCCGCCGTTCAGAACGGCGGCTTCAGGCCGTCGAAAAAGCTCGCTGACGCGATCTTTTCCGCCGAAGAATGCACCGTTTGCCTACTCGCCTGACGGCTCGCCGGGCGGCAAACG
>JAFYQB010000042.1 GCA_017547285.1 Clostridia bacterium | reverse complement strand
CTCCCAATGGGTTTATCGACAAGCTGAAAGGACCAGCGAAAACCGCTGGTCCTTTTGCGTATGATGTTTTAGTTGAAATGTTTGAAATTGGGCAGCCAGTCGCGGTTGGCTTCGAAGAGCTGGCGGACCATCTGTTCCACTTCTTCCATGGAACATGCGGTGGCCGTGAGCGGGTCGTACAGGCAGGCGTGATAGATGAGGCGGGGATCGCCTTCCAGCGCGCCCTGTACAGCCATTTCTTCACAGTTGGCGGAAAGGTTGTTCAGCGTAGCCAGCTGCGGCGGCAGCGCGCCTACGCGGATGGGCTCCAGACCGCGCTGGGAGGCAAGCACGGGAACCTCCACGCAGCAGCCGTAGGGCAGGTTGTCGATCAGGCCGAAGTTGCGCACGTTGCCGTTGAAGTGGAACATCTCATGATCGCCAAAGACGGCGTTGAAGATGTAGGCAGCGTATTCATGGCCGCGGTCGAGAGAGAATTCCTCGGCCTTGAACTCGCCGAATTCGCGGATGTGGCGTTCTTCGGTGGTTTCATCCTTCACGGCTGTAATGCGGGGCAGGCGGTCGTGACCGGGATTCCAGCCGGTGCCGTGGGTGCAGTATTTTTCCAGCAGATCGGGGCGCTTGCGGAACCACCAGGTATATTCGCTGTTGTGGCCGCTGGATTCGGTCACGTAGTAGCCCAGATGCAGGAACATTTCATTGCGCACCTGTTCTTCATTGTAAACTTCCGGCTTTTCCAGAATGGCTTTGCGGATGAGGGGAATGGCGTCCTTGCCGTTCCAGTCGAATTTGATGTAGTGCGCCTGATGGTTGATGCCGGCGCAAACATAGGTCACTTCTTCCTCCGGCGCGCCGATGAAGCGGCACAGCATGCTGGCCGTACCCTGCACGGAATGGCACAGACCGCTGATGGCTACGGTATCGGTGCTGCCCTGCAGCGCGCGGCACAGCATGGCCATGGGGTTGGTGTAATTCAGCCAAAGTGCATTGGGACACAATTCCTCGATGTCCTTCAGGATGGCCATCATCGGCGGCAGCGTACGCAGAAAACGGAAAATGGCGGAGGGGCCGCGCGTATCGCCCACGTTGATGGAAAGACCGTACTGCGAAGGAATGGCGATATCGTTGTAGAACTCATGGTTGCTGCCAACTGCAATGGTGGTTACAACGCCGTCAGCGCCTTTGAGCACTTCGCGGCGGTCTGTGGTTGCCGTTACCTTTGCAGGATACTTGCCGGCGGATACAATGCCGTCCACCGCTTTTTTAGACAGCGCAAGGTTGGTTTCGTTGATATCCACAAGAGCGATCTCGGCGTCGCGGAAAGCTTCGAAGGTCAAAAGATCTCGAACCAGATTGCGTGTGAATACCAGACTGCCGGAACCGATAAACACAATTTTCCTGGACATGTGGGTTCTCCTTTCGGTATGCTGTTTTCGTTTTTGCAGGCCGCGCCTGATCGTTGCTTCTATTATATAGTTTTTTCATTTTCATGGCAATACAGTGCAAAAGAAAAGCGCCGCATGCTGCGGCGTATCAGTCAAAGTATGAAAGAAAGCACCAAAAATACGATCAGATTGATCGCGTTGCACACCAGAGAACAGAAATCTTTTTCTTCAGGCTCAAGATCTTCGAAGGAAACGGGCTCCTCGTCGGTGTAATCGCTCATGCTGAAGGTGTGCTGCATGGGGTCTTTTTTCTTTTTAGGGCGAATGTATTTGACGCGGGGAATGCGCAGCCCGTCCATGCGCAGATAAACAAGAAAGGCAAACAGCGCGAACAGAACAGTCAGGAACGCAGCGATCATGGCGGGAGCAGGGCCGTTTGGCACAAGACGGTCAACCGCCAGCAGAAAGATGAAGGCGGCCATCAGCCGGGTAGCTGTCATATAAATGATGGGACGAAGCATGTAGTTTCTGTAAATTTTCATAAAAACCTCCGCGATATGTGGTAAGTTTGCACAGTGGCTGAAATCATTATGCAGGAAATGCTGCATGAACATTCATTATTTTACTGTGGTAACACGGAAAAATCAAGTATTTTTGGACTTTTGATGTGTCTTATGGAAAAATACTGAATGAAAACAATAAAAAAACTTCATTTTGGGTTGACAGGGTGATAGGTGGTATGTATAATGCGTATATCGATTAGGAGAGCCGGTGGTATTGCACCGCTCTTCAAATATAGTAAACAGGAGGTACCCATTATGAAGAAGATGCTGTCTCTGCTCATGGCCATCATGATGATCCTGAGCTGCGCGTCCATCGCTGGCGCTGAAGAGATCAAGAACTTCAAGGATTACCAGACCCAGGCGAACGAAATGGAAACGTTCTGCTACCAGTACTCTCAGGCCGCTGTTGACCTGAACGTGCTGAGCAACTGCTACGAGCATCTGCTCACCAACAACGAAGCTGGCGCTCTGATCCCCGCTGCTGCCAAGGCTTGGAACAGCCCCGACGGCGGCCAGACTTGGATCTTCGAACTGAACGAAGACATCACCTGGGTTGACTACAACGGCGAATACATGGCTGACTGCGTTGCCGAAGACTTCGCTACCGGCCTCGAGTGGGTTCTGAACTACCACAAGAACCAGTCCGCCAACACCTCCATGCCCATCGAAATGATCAAGGGCGCTGGCGAGTACTACGAGTACACCAAGACCCTGACCGAAGAAGAAGGCAAGGCTCTGGGCTTGGATAAGTTCTACGAGATGGTTGCTTGCAAGGTTGACGGCGACTACACCATCACCTTCGAGTGCGTTGATAAGCTGGCCTACTTCCCCTCCGTTGCCACCTACAACTGTCTGGCTCCTCTGAGCGCTGAGCTGATCGCTGAGATCGGTGTTGACGCTTACTTCGGCGCTGACTACACCACCATCTGGTACAACGGCCCCTACACCATCACCACCTACATCTACCAGAACGAAAAGGTTCTGACCAAGAACGAGAGCTACCACGCCATCGACGAAGTCAAGCTGTTTGACACCGTTACCGTTAAGATGGTTGAGTCCGCTGACGTTGCTTACGAAATGTTCACCGCCGGCGAGCTGGATTACATCGAGCTGCCCGCTTCCAAGCTGAACACCATCTACAACGATCCTTCCAACGAGTACAACGACAATCTGGTTGAAGCCCGTCCCACCAAGTACTCCTACCAGATCCACATCGTGTACGACAAGAAGAACGAAGACGGCACTCCCGACGTTGCCTGGAACACCGCCGCCGCCAACGAGAACTTCCGTAAGGCTCTGTACTACGGCCTGGACGCCACCAACTACCTGGCCCGTACCAACGACATCAACCCCCTGTCCTGCCAGAACTTCTGCTACACTGCTAACGCCGTGGCCGTGACCAGCGCTGGTGTTGACTACACCCAGCTGGTTCGCGATAACCTGGGCCTGCAGTATGACTACGAGACCTTCGCCCGCGTTGACGCTGCCAAGGCTGCCGAGTACAAGGCCAAGGCCATCGAAGAGCTGACCGCCGCTGGCATCGAGCTGCCCATCAAGATGGCTTACTACATCTCCGGCTCCTCCACCACCGCCAAGGAAACCGCCGACGTGTTCGCTAACCTGATCAAGACCGGTCTGGGCGAGGATCTGGTTGTGCTGGATACCAAGACCTACGTTTCCAAGCTGGCTACCGAAGTTCGCGATCCTCAGCTGGCCTCCATCTACATCAACGGTTGGGGCGCTGACTTCGCCGATCCCATCAACTTCCTGGGTCAGGAGACCTACGGCGAGGATAACGCTTACTATTCTCAGATGTACTCCAAGATCAACAACGCCACCGATGAGAAGCTGATCGAGACCTACAAGGAGTTCACCCGTCTGACCAACGAAGCCAAGGCCATCACCGATGACCTGGATGCCCGTTACACCGCTTTCGCCAAGGCTGAAGCTTACATGATCGAGCATGCTCTGGTCATTCCGTGGAACTACAGCGTGGTTTGGGAACTGACCAAGGTCAACAACTACTCCAAGATCTTCACCGCTTACGGTGTGCAGGCTGAGCGCTATGTGAACTGGGAAACCAGCACCGAGCCCTACACTGCTGAGGAGTACAAGGCTTTCGTTAAGTAATCCATACGCTTTATAAACCTTTCTGGTGGGGGACGGCCTTCTTCCCTGAAGGCCGTCCCCAATCCTGTTATACCAAGCATACGAGCCGTTTCATGAAGCATAAGCGAAACGGCGTGCTTCATGAAATTGGAAAGAGGGGATAGGAATGTTTAAGTACACGATTAAGCGTCTGCTGCAGTCGCTTATTACCGTGCTGCTGGTTGTTTCAACGGTTTTCCTGCTGTTGAGACTGCTGCCTACGGATTATTTCTTTACCGAGGAACAGTTGATCAAACTGACAGTTGAGCAGCAGAATGAACTGCTGGAGGCGAACGGCTATCTGGATCCGCCCTTTGTGCAGCTTGGCCGTTTCTATAAAGAGCTGATCAAGACCGAGCATAAGGCTCACTATTTCAACGAAGTCAATCTGGTGGATGACAGCACTTTTGAAGTGAGCTTCCTTTCCGCCAGAGATGCCGCCGCCCTGAAAGCGGAGGATATTCAGATTGAACGAATCGAAGGCGTTACGGAGGAGTATCCCGTTGTAAAGGCCACCGCCGTTGCCCTTTCCACCGATTCTGAAAAGCCCAATACGGTGGTCATTACCACCGACAACCCTGTGCAGAAGAAGACTGCCTACAAGCTCACCAGCGGTGTGCATACCGGCACCTTCACCATCCGCAAGGAAGGCAAGGCTGTACAGCTGAAGGACGAAAAAACCAACGACAAGTGGGACTATGCCAAGAACATTCGCATCTGGCTCAACTTTGGCGAATCTCACCGTGTGCAGACTGGTCTGCCCGTTGTTGAAATTATTTCCAGCAAGATCACGGTTTCCATGAAGATCGGCCTGTCCGCTCTGCTCATCGCGCTGCTCATCGGCGTGCCGCTGGGCATTCTGCAGGCCCGCTACAAGGATGGCATGCTTGACGCCGTCGGTCAGGGCTTCACCATCTTCATCAACGCCGTTCCCCATCTGGTTACCTACTTCCTGATCATGGTCATTGGCTCCCGTCTGGTGGGATTGCCCATTCAGTATACAGTGACCGATCCCAAATCCGCCATTCTGCCGATGGTTTGTCTGTCCATGGGTTCCATTGCCAGCTATATGCTGTGGATGCGCCGCTACATGGTGGACGAACTGAACAAGGACTATATCCGTCTGGCCAAGCTGAAGGGCATGAGCACCACGCAGGTTATGTTCCGTCACGTGATGAAGAATGCCTTCCTGCCGCTGGCCCAGTACCTGCCCTACTCCGTGCTGCTGACGGTTGGCGGCTCCATTCTGGTTGAAAAGGTGTTCGGCGTGCCTGGCCTTGGCAACCTGCTGCCCGACGCCATCGCCAAGTACGATACCAACCTGGTGCAGGCCATCGTTTCCCTGTATGCTTCTCTTGGCATCATTGGCCTGTTCCTGGGCGACGTGCTCATGATCATCCTCGATCCCCGTATTCGTCTTACTGAGAAAGGAGGCGCACGCTAAATGCCTAATCAGGAAATCAAGTCCGATGCCCGCATGGCCAACAGCAATGTGGAAGTGCAGAGCGAGCTGCCTCAGATGATGGATAGTGCTGTTACGCCTTTTGGCGCCGATGAGGCCAAGAAGGTTGTCAAAATGGAGGCCGACTACAACAAGGTAGAATCCGATGTGGATAAGCAGTACGCCCGCGGCGTGGTGCATACCAAGACCCGCTCCCGTATGCCTGAAAAACAGCTGTTTGAGTTTGCCGAGTATCACTCCCAGGATGCAGAGAAGACCGGCTACAGCAACTACTCCTATTGGAAGAGCGTTTGGGCCAACTTCATCAAGAAGAAGGTTGCCGTGGTGATGGCCATTGTGTTTTTCGCCCTGCTGATCTTCACCTTCATCGCTCCCCTGATCAGCATCTATGACGCCAACACCGTCCGTATCGATTTCCCCAACCGCGAAACCCGCTTCATGGCTCCCAACAGCCACTTCTGGTTTGGTACCGACTCTCTGGGCTGCGACTACTGGTGTCAGGTGTGGAGTGCGACCCGCACCTCCATCATTCTGTCCGTAAGCGTTTCCGTGGGCCAGATTCTGGTGGGCGTGCTCATCGGTCTGCTGTGGGGCTATGTGCGCAAGCTGGACCGCTTTTTCACGGAGCTGTACAACTTCATCGATAACATCCCCACCATCATTTACATGACTCTGATCGCTCTGATGATCGGCAAGTCCACCCTGATTATGGCCGTTGCCATGATCGCCTTCTACTGGCTGGGCACCGCCCGTAACATCCGCAACCTGGTGTTCATGTACCGCGACCGCGAGTACAACCTGGCCTCCCGCTGTCTGGGCACCGGCCTGGGACGCATTCTGGCCAAGAACATCTTCCCTTACCTGATCAGCGTGATCGTGCTGCGTCTGGCTCTGTCCATTCCCGGCATCATCGCCTACGAAACCACGCTGTCCTACCTTGGCCTGCTGGACATCACCACGCCTTCTCTGGGCATTCTGCTGCGTGACGCGCGCTCCAACTTCCTGGAGTATCCCTACCTGATGGTGTTCCCCGCTGCCATCGTATCCCTGATCACCGTTACTTTCTATCTGGTGGGCAATGCGTTCTCTGACGCGTGCGACCCCCGTAACCATGTGTGAGGTGGCAAAGCATGTCTGAAATCAATAACAATCAGTCCACCTCGCTGGAGAAGGTGTTTGAGGAGCGCGCACGTCAGGTGCTGTCCTCCGAGCCCATCCTCTCTGCACGTGAAGTGGAAGTACAGTTTACCCTGCGCGGCCAGAAGCTGAACGCCATCCGCCGCTGCTCGCTGGACCTGTATGACGGCGAAACGCTGGCCATCGTGGGCGAATCCGGCTCCGGCAAGTCCGTTTTCACCAAGACCTTCGTTGGTATGCTGGATAAGAACGGTTCCATCACCGGCGGCAGCATCATCTACGACGGCAAGAACCTGGCCAAGTTCAAGACCGAGGCTGAGTGGCGCACCATCCGCGGCAAGAAGATCGCCATGGTCACCCAGGACCCCATGACCAGCCTGAACCCCCTCAAAACCGTAGGCCGTCAGATTCAGGAAACCATCGAGCTCAACCAGGGCCTGCGCGGCAAGGCTGCCAAGGCCGAAACCATCAAGCTGCTGGAGCTGGTGGGCATTCAGGATCCTGAGCGCCGCTACAGCCAGTATCCGCACGAGTTTTCCGGCGGCATGCGCCAGCGCGTGGTCATCGCTATCGCCGTGGCCTGCAACCCGCAGATCCTGATTTGCGACGAGCCCACCACCGCTCTGGACGTAACCATTCAGGCACAGATTCTGGATCTGATCCGCAAGCTGCAGCGTGAAAAGCACATGACCATTATCTACATCACCCACGACCTTGGCGTTGTTGCCAACGTTGCGGACCGTGTAGCGGTTATGTACGGCGGCCAGATCATTGAGATCGGTATGGCCAACGAAATTTTCTTCCATCCCAAGCATCCCTACACCTGGGCGCTGCTCTCTGCCATGCCCCAGCTGGGCGTGAAGGGCCAGAAGCTGCCCGCCATCGACGGCACCCCGCCCAACCTGTTCAACAAGATCAAGGGCGACTCTTTCGCTCCCCGCAACCGCAAGGCGCTGAATATCGACTTCATTGAAGAGCCTCCGATGTTCGACGTGACCCCCACCCATCAGGCCAAGACCTGGATGCTGGATCAGCGTGCGCCCCAGCTGGAGCAGCCCATTGACGTTTCTGCCCTCAGCCGCAAGATGAACGAAGCCCAGCCTTCCGTAGGCGATATGGTTCATCCCCACCAGAAGCCCGACCGCGAGCCGCTGGTGGAAGTGAAGGATCTGCAGATCACCTTCGGTTCCGGCCGCAAGAAGTTTGTAGCGGTTGACGATGTCAACTTTACCATCTACAAGGGCGAGACCTTCTCTCTGGTAGGCGAGTCCGGTTCCGGTAAGACCACCATCGGCCGTGCACTGGTGCGCATCAACCCCACCACCAACGGCGAGATTCTCTACCGCGGTCAGCGTGTGAACGGCAAGATCAGCAAGGAACAGGATGAAAACGTCATCCGCAAGTGCCAGATGATCTTCCAGGATCCCATGGCAAGCCTCAACGAGCGCGCCAAGGTTGACTACATCGTTTCCGAAGGTCTGTACAACTTCCACCTGTACAAGGACGAGCATGACCGTCAGGACAAGGTGAAGAAGGCGCTGGAAGAAGTGGGCCTGCTGCCCGAGTTCTCCAGCCGCTTCCCGCATGAGTTCTCCGGCGGCCAGCGTCAGCGCATCGGCATCGCCCGCAGCCTGATCATGGAGCCTGAGTTCATCGTGGCCGACGAGCCCATCTCCGCACTGGATGTTTCCATCCGTGCTCAGGTGCTCAACCTGCTCAACGACCTCAAGAAGAACCGCGGTCTGACCTACCTGTTCATCGCTCACGACCTCTCCGTAGTCCGCTTCATCAGCGACCGTATCGCGGTCATCCACAAGGGTCGCATCGTAGAGCTGGCCGAGGCGGAAGAACTGTTCCGTCATCCCCTGCATCCCTACACCAAGGCCCTGCTTTCCGCCGTTCCCAACCCCAACCCCTATCTGGAACGCGAAAAGAAGCTGCTGGTGTACGATCCCTCTGTGCATGACTATTCCGTTGACAAGCCCGTGTGGACCGAGATCATTCCCGATCACTTCGTGTACGGCAACGAGCGCGAGCTGGATCAGTACCGCAAGGAACTGCAGTAAAATCAAAAGGAATCCGGATCTTGATATCCGGATTCCTTTTTTGCTTTCGCAGCTTCACCGATTGGTTGAAAAGAATTGACACGTCCGTTTGAATTATGCTATGATTTGCACAATCACTCAACGAAAGGAGCGGACACCATGCTTTATCTGAATCATAACAATTTCAAGCAAAGCAGAAGTCACGCTCCTTCGCACCATCGCCGGTAAACCGGTAGCGATGATCGGAACAGCACAGGCTTCTGCTTGTGCTGTTTTATTATTTTCTGAAAGGGGATGTCGGGAATGAAAGTTGGGATTCTTTGCGCAGGGGATCGGGAAGCGGCTCCGTTCCTTCCCATGATTCGGGACTGTGTGAAAACCGAAAAAGCGATGCTTGCCATTTATGAGGGGACAATCGGAAATGTGAATGTTGCGGCGCTGTTTTCGGGCGTGTGCAAGGTCAATGCCGCCATTGCCGCTCAGATCCTGATCGATACTTATGGCTGCGGAGCGATCATCAACGCAGGCACAGCAGGCGGATTGGCAGCTGAGCTTGATGTGCTGGATACGGTGGTTTGCACCGAAGCGGTCTATCATGACGTAGCCGCCGGGATCCTGACCGATTTTCATCCGTGGATGGAAACGCCGTATTTCCGTTCGGATGAACGGCTGCTGCAAATGGCGCACATGGCGGCAGAACGGATGAAGGACGGTCATCGAACCTTTTTTGGCCGCATGGCGACAGGCGAAACCTTCATCTGTGATGAGCAGAGGGAGGATATCATTCGGCGCTGCCAACCCATGTGCGTAGACATGGAAACAGCGGCTGTGGCGCATGTCTGTTATGTGAACCGAATACCGTTTGCTGCTGTCAGAACCATAACAGACAGCGCGGACCAAAGCAGTTCAGGAAGCTTTGAACAAAACTGCCAAAGCGCCTCCCGCCGTAGCGCAGATTTCGTAAAAATCATGCTTCAGACGGCGGAACTGTCGTAGCGCGGTTTTCAGCGCTTGCCCAGCTGCCAGAAGGCCACGGCGCTGGCGGCGGCTACATTGAGCGAATCCACCCCGTGCGACATGGGGATCATCACGCAGTAATCGCAGGCCTGAATGGTTTCGGCAGGCAATCCGTTGCCTTCTGTGCCAAGAACGACAGCGAGCTTTTGCTCTGCCGCCAGAGCAGGATCATCAATGCTGACGGCGTTTTCGTTCAGCGCCATCGCGGCTGTTTTGAAGCCGTATTTCCGCAGCAGGGCGATTCCTTCGCCGGCCATGGTGGCGGGCCGTTCACCGATCCTCGCCCACGGAATCTGGAACACAGTGCCCATGCTTACGCGCACGGCGCGGCGGTGCAGCGGGTCGCAGCAGGTGGGATCCAGCAGGATGGCGTCCATATTCAGCGCAGCCGCTGAACGGATGATCGCGCCTACGTTGGTGGGATCCACCACGCCTTCGATCACCGCTACACGCCGCGCGTTTTGCAGAATGGTTTCGGGATTGACGGCATCAGGGCGGCGCATGGCGCACAGAATGCCCCGGTGCAGCTGATAGCCGGTCAATGATTCCAAAAGCGCGGAAGAACCGGTGAAGACGGGAATATTCCCGCATCGGGCAATGATATCCGCCGCCTGACCGGTGATGTGCTTTTCCTCCATCAGCATGGAAAGGGGCTGACAGCCTGCATCCAATGCGTGTTCAATGACACGCAGGCTTTCGGCAATCAGAACCCCTTTTTCCGGGTTCTGCCGGCTGCGGAGCTGGGCTTCGGTCAGACGGACATAGGGATCCAGAGCAGAATGACTCAAATCGTGAAGATGGATGATTTCTGGCATAAGTACTCCTCAAAAAACGCGATAAAAGGATATTCTACATGCACAGCGCTGTCCCCTGCCGGTTTACCGGGAGGGGATTTTATGGTATAATATTTCAAACTTTCAATCAAAGGAGGAATACAGATGGATAGAGCAGAGGCACTGCGCGAAGCTTTCCGCGCTCCGGCAGATGAGTTTTCGCCGATTCCGTTCTGGTTCTGGAATGATGAACTGACGGAGGAA
The DNA here is from genome assembly GCA_017547285.1 of Clostridia bacterium. GTDB lineage: Bacteria > Bacillota > Clostridia > Christensenellales > Aristaeellaceae > Limiplasma. The sequence continues at coordinate 12,368 of JAFYQB010000042.1, read as the reverse complement.
GAAATCCTGCGGCAGATGGACGAATTTCAGGAGCGGGGGATCGCTGGTTTTGTGATCCATCCCCGCAAAGGTCTGCCGCGCACGATTGAATATTTGTCCGACCGTTACATGCATTTTGTGCGTTTTGCTGTGGAGGAAGCAGCCAAACGCGGCATGGAGGTTGTTTTGTATGATGAGGCCATGTATCCCTCCGGTGCGGCGCATGGTTTGGTTGTCAAAGAAAATCCTGCATGGGCAAGCCGCTGTCTGGTGATGGAAACGGCTGACGCTGATGTACAGGCCGATGAAGGGCTGGCAGCTGTGTGTGCCGCGCGGGTGACGGATGGCATGGCGGAGGAGATCAGCCTTGTGCAGCCCATGAACGGCGTGTATGCCATGCCTGAGGATGGCCGCTGCCTGCTGTGCTTCCGCGTGTGCTTTTCCGGCGGCACCATTCGCGGCATTCATGAGGAAGAGGACGACGGTGAGCGTTTTGCCCCCAAATCTGCTGATTTGCTGAACCCTGAGGCGGTGCAGGCCTTTATCCGTCTGACTCATGAACGCTATTTTGATGCTTTGAAGGATCATTTCGGCCAGACGGTCATTGCCATGTTCACCGACGAGCCGGATATTGTGGGCCGCCGCAGCCGCAAGGGCTGCAAGGCCTGGACGGATGATTTTCTGCCTGAGTTCGGTAATCCGGCGGATCTGCCTGCGCTGTTCCTTAACGTGGGTGAACAGACGGAGAGCATTCGCCTGCGCTATCGCCGCGCTATCAACAGCCGCATGAGCCGTACTTACTATGGCCAGCTGGCCGACTGGTGCGAGGCGCATCACATCGCGCTGACCGGCCATCCGGCCAAAGGCTGGGATATTGGCCTGCTGCGGCCCTTCCAGCTGCCGGGCCAGGATGTGGTATGGCGTTATGTGGGGCCGGGCAACGGCATCAATGGTGCGGAAAGCGTGCTGGCCAAGTGCGCCTCGGATGCTGCGCGTCATGCCGGCCGCCGCCGCAACCTGAATGAGTGCTTTGGCTGCTGCGGTCCCGATAACCTGCAGTGGGCCTTTGCCATGGACGATATGAAGTGGTACATGGACTATCTGTTTGTCCGCGGCACGAACTTGCTGTGCCCTCATGCGTTCTTCTATTCTGTGCGCGATGACCGCGGCGACGAGCGTCCGCCGGATGTAGGCCCCAACAACCTGTGGTGGCCCATGTATGGCGAAATCGCGCAGTATATGCGCCGTATGAGCTGGCTGATGACGGACAGCGTGAATCAGGCGCGGGTGGCCGTGCTGTGCGAAGAGGACAGCATGCCGTGGGAAAGCGTGAAGCCGCTGTACGAAAACCAGATCGAGTTCAACTATCTGCAGCTTTCCCGTGTGCCGGAGTGTGCACTGACGGATGGAGCGCTGTGCATTCAGAAACAGCGCTACACCCATGTCGTCACAGGCGAAGCTGACGTAGCGGCACTGCCGCGCGATGTTGTCATCACCCCTGCCGCGCCTGATCTGCGTGTGAGTCATGTGGTTAAGGACGGACTGGATTTCTACCTGCTGGTGAACGAAGGTGAAGAAACCATCGCCGGTCAGCTGCAGGTTGCCGTAAACGGCAAGGCCGAATGGTGGAATGCCTGGACGGGTGCAATGACTGCCGCCTGTGTGGATGAAAACGGCTGTTATCAGCTGGAACTTCCGCGCCGTGAAAGCGTCATTCTGTGCGTTGATGCCGCCAGAAGTGCGGAAACTGCCCGGAAGCCGGAGCAGAAAGAGCGCAGTTTGGCCGTGCTGGCAGGCTGCGACTGGACGGTGACCCGCATGGCGGATGGCGAAACCCTGAACCTTGCAGCAGATGAAAGCGGATGTCTGCCCGGTTTTGAAACGCTGGACGGCTGGGCGGAGTACTCCGGTTGGGTTGCCTACGAAACAGAGCTGACGGCTGAAGAAAACGCGATGATCGATCTGGGTGAAGCGCATGAAATGGTGCGCGTGATTGTCAACGGCACAGAAATCGCGCACAAGTGGTGGGCTCCCTATGTGTTTGAATTGCCTGAGGGTAAGCTGAATCTGCGCATTGAAGTGTGCAACACGCTGGCTAACCGTCTGGACAGCAAGGCGCTGCCCTCCGGTCTGTTTGGGCCGGTCAGGCTGAGCTGAAAAAAGAAAGGGGAACGCGGCTATGTGGAAGAAGAAACTGGGCTTTTCCATTGGTCAATCCTTTGGGCTGAGCGTGCCGGAGGCGGTGCAGCTGGTCAAAGCCAGCGGTTTTGACGCGCTTTCCCCAGAATGGAAACCGGACGGAAGCCATCTGGCGTATATCAGCGCAGCCAAAGAATGCGGTATGGAGCTGCAATCCCTGCATGCGCCGTTCCTCAAGGCCAAGGATATGTGGGACAGCGATGAGGAAAAGGGCGCTGCGGCGGTTGCGGAACTGCTGGATTCCTTGAATGTCTGCGTGGAGCATGGCATTCCTGTAATGGTGGTGCATGCCTACATCGGCTTTAAGGAGCATGAGCCCACACCCTATGGACTGGTTCGGTTCCGGCAGGTGGCGGATGCGGCGCAGCAGTGCGGTGTGAAGATCGCTCTGGAAAACACCGAGGGCGAAGAGTTCCTGTATGCGCTGATGGCGCATCTGAAGGATCATCCCGCTGTGGGCTTCTGCTGGGACAGCGGTCATGAAATGTGCTATAACCATTTTCAGGATCTGCTGGCGCGCTTCGGTGATCGTCTGCTGATGACCCATCTGAACGATAATCTGGGCATTCGAGCCTTTGACGGCGAGATCACCTGGCTGGATGATTTGCACCTTCTACCCTTTGATGGCGTTGCCGACTGGGAGGACAATGCAGCAAGGCTGAAAAAGGCATCCTGCCCTGAGATCCTGAACTTTGAATTGGGACGCGGCTCCAAGCCGGGTCGTCACGAAAACGATCTGTACGGCAAAATGACGGCTGAGGAATACCTGGCCGAGTGCTACAAGCGGGCGTGCCGGGTGGCGATCAAACTGATTTAACAAAGAACGCAGGCTGCAAAATGCGGCCTGCGTTTTTTGGATGTTCAGAGCAGGATTTCCCCTTTTTTGATCCCAGCAATCATATGTGTACAGAGCGTTCCGGCAAGCCGGGCAATATATTCGGGCGTCTCTTCCATGCCGTTTTGAATCCAGCTGCTTAAAATGCCGCCAACAGCAAAGGAAAGCATGGAATGCAGCATAGCCTGTTTCTGTGCGTCCATTCCTCCTGCACAGGAGGCTGTGATGGGGAAAGACCATTGCATACAGCGCTTAAGCGTTTTAAACGGTAACTGAGGATCTGCTGTTTCCAGACCAAGAACCATGTATCTGCGAATGCCATTTTTCAGATAGTGCATCAGCTTTAAAAAAAGCTCCTGATCATTTTGTGGGTCTTCGAAAAGCTCTTTGATTTGTTCAAAGAGCTTTTCTTCTGTTTTTTCCAGCAAGTCCGGAATGTCCAGATAATGCTTGTAAAAGGTCGCACGGTTGATCTGAGCTGTTTGGCAGAGCTCAGTAACGGTTATTTTGGCTATCGGCTTTTTGCCAAGCAGTTCCAAAAAGCTGTCTTCAATCACTTTGAGCGTGTAGCGCACACGCGCGTCGTAACTGTTCATTTTTTTCTCCTTTTTAATCAACATAGTGGAAGCCGCTGTTAATGTTCTTTCGTTTGAAAAAGAATTGTTGGTTGGCGCTGATTTCAGTTTCCATTATAATGAAGATGAATCCTAAAATCAACAACTGTTGAATATATTTCAATACGAAACGGGAGAGAAAATGAAAAAAGAATGGAAACTTGGAACGCAGGAATTGGTGGAAAAGCAGAAACCACTGACAAAATATGAAAAAACAATTGGTCACATGATAGCGCCGGTGATCATTTACACGGCCTATTCCGCACTATCTGGTCAGTATCTGCTGCAGTTTTATACGGATGTGCTGGGCTTGGCGGGAGGCATACTTGTGTGGATGCCGCTGCTGGCCAAAATGGTTAGCAGTATCACAGGACTGATTTTTGGACGGCTGATTGATCGTACGCGCACAAGGCAAGGAAAAGCCAGACCGTGGGTGCTCTTTTCCGGCGTGCTTCTTTCTGGCTTGGGCGTGCTGCTATACTGCGTGCCCCTGCAGTCCCACTGTTTACGGAGCGTGTGGGTTGCCGTCAGTTACAATCTGTTTTTCAGCGTTGCACTGTCTGCGTATTCTTTAAGCCACGCTTTGATGGTGCCGCTTGCAACGGGCAATGCGAGGCAGCGCGAACAACTGGCCGTGCTGTCCTCCACGGCTACTGCGATCATTTCGGGCATTCTAATAATGGTAGCCATGCCGGTGCTGGTGCGCTGGATGGACGTAGGAGAAGGATCGCAGGGACGATGGCTGAAAGTAATGGGAATGCTGGCGGCAGCGATCCTTCCGGCGACGTTTGCAGAATACTATTTTACCTTCGAGCGCGTCGGCCATTCACAGCCCAAAGCGATGATCAGCCTTGGCAGGATGATTCGGGTCTGCATCACCAGCCGCAAATGGATTTGGACGGCGCTGCTCATATTTCTGATACAGTTTGCTGGCGGAATCAGCAATGGCAGTCTGATTTACTATTGTAACTGGGTTTTGAGCCGCTCTGTTGAAGATGGTGCAGTTGTGCAGATTCTGGTAACAACGCTTGGTCAGGCACCTATGGGCATTGGCGCAGCGTTCTTATGTCCTGCCGTCAAAAGGTTCGGACGAAAACGGATTTCAGTTGTTTGTTTTGCTATGGCTGCCGCCGGAAGCGCGGGCATCTTTTTGGCGGGAGAAAAGATAACGGGCGTGCTTATCGCCATGTTTTTCCGTTCTGTTGGAACACTGCCTGTTTATTTGCTGACAGCCTATCAGGCGGAGGCGATGGACTGCGCAGCGAACCGTCTGGGAATCCGCATTGACGGAACGTCAGCAGCGATGATGAGCATTGTACAGAGTGCGGCGATCGGACTTGCGCAGAGTATAGTCATGGGTGGATTGTACACTTTTCATTATGAGGTGCCAGTTAGCGTTGCTCAGCAGGTGCTGCAGCCGGAATCGCTTCGATGCTTCTTTAGGCTATGCTTTGCTGGAATACCTGCACTGGCTTATGCCGGATGTACAGCCGTAGCAGCAGCGTTCAAACAATCGCCGGACGATCCGAAAACAATCTGACGTTGATAGATCATAAATGGAATAACATTCAACATCAAAGCCTCCACATCTTTGCTGAATTGATCTATTGGTTGAGCATAGTTGATACTCAAATCAAGAGTGAGCAGATTACCAGCGTTTCCATCAAACAACGGTATGGATTGAAATAACAAAGGCTCCTGCCAAACAGAATCAAAGCCGTTGCGCAGGAGCTTTTGTTAATATTCATACAGTTCCGTAAAGACCACCGTTTTGCCATCCGCCACGCCGCCGTAAATACAGTTGGTATGTCTGCCTGTTTCCAGCCAGTGGTCGATCATATATCGGGCGGTGTAGGCCATGGGCAGGTCGGCCAGTTCATTCAGATGGAACCAGCGCAGCTGGCCTTCGTTGGAGGCAAGCTCGCCGTCAGTCCTGAGCTGCGCAAAATAATAGTGGTTTTCACGAATTTCACCGTTCGTCATGCGCAGGGTAATATACCGCAGTTCGGGCGGGGAGATATCATCCGCTGAAAGCCCCAGTTCTTCCCGCATTTCGCGCAGCACACAGACTTCAGGAGCGTCGATTTCCTGCGGCTCCATGTGGCCGCCTGCAGAGCCGATCCACACATTGTTCACCACACGCGAACCCTGACGGTACAAAAGCAGAATGTGATCATCCTTCAGCAAATAGACAGAAGCCATACAGCGTTTGGTGATCTCCATGGAAATCGCTCCTTCCATACGGGTTTTATCCATCATATCACAGAAAAGTGCATTGCTCAAGCAAACGCAATATGATAAAATAGCGCCATAGAGATTGAAAACAATGCGGTGAGCCCGCTTGAAACAAAGGAGAGAATCCAATGCGCATCGACCGTCTTCCGGCTATTCCTCTGATCGCCTCGGATCCCTATTTTTCCATCTGGATGCCTGCTGATGACATGGCAACTACCGATACCATCCACTGGTGCGGCCCGGTGAAGCCCGTCCGCATTCTGATCAATGTGGACGGCAAGAACGTATCTTTTCTTGGCCATAACCGCGACTATGAAGCGGAACTTTCTGAACTGATCGTAACCCCCACCAAGACCCGCTTTGTCAGCGCGTACGGCGGTGTGGAGCTGGAATGCGAATTTGTAACCCCCGCTCTGCCGGATGATCCCGACTTGATGAGCATGCCCGTAACGCTGACCAGCTTCAAGCTGCGCAATGTGGACGGCCAGAAACACAATGTCAAATTCCGTCTGCATCTGAATGAGGCGCTGTGCTTTGAAGGCACCATCGCGCCCAGAATGGTGGGCGATGTGTTCCAGACGGATGGCCTGAACACCGGCCTGTACGGTCAGATGGCCCAGAAGCCTCTGTGCCACTCCGGCGACCACATCACCATTGACTGGGGCTACCTGTACCTGACTTCTCCCGAAACGGTAGAGCCTGCGGGCGGCCTGAACATGAAGTGGGAAGGTGAACTGGACGGCGAAAAGGCCATGCGCGCCATCATCGCTTATGACGATATCGCTTCCATCAACTATTTCGGCGACCTGTGCAAGGCGTGGTACCGCCGCAATGGCGCTCAGATCACCGATGCCATCAGCACCGCCTGGAACGGCTTTGATGAAATCCTTGCCCGCTGCGAAAAGCTGGATGCGGAAGTGCTGGCCGAAGCCGGAAAAATCAGCGAAGACTATCAGGCCATCGTGAGCGCTTCCTGGCGTCACACGCTGTGCGCTCACAAGCTGATCGCCACCCCGAAGGGTGAAATGGCCTTCCTTTCCAAGGAGAATGACTCCAACGGCTGCATCGGCACCGTGGACGTGAGCTATCCCTCCATTCCCATGTTCCTCAAGTACAACCCCGAGCTGGTGAACGCCCTGGCACGTCCCGTGCTGGAGTTTGCCTCCATGCCCGTGTGGACGGATGACTTTGCACCCCATGATGTGGGCCGCTATCCCTATGCCACCGGTCAGGTATATGCCGCCCGCCGTATTTCCGGCATTAAGAACGGCGATGTGCATCCGCCGTATTATCTCTATCCTGCCGGGACCAAGGTGTATGATCTGAAGTATCAGATGCCCGTGGAAGAATGCGGCAACATGCTGGTCATGCTGGCAGCTGCCCAGCAGTTCGGCGCGGCCAAGGCGCTGGCTGAGCAGTACCGCGGCCTGCTGGACCAGTGGGTCAAGTATCTGGTACGCTACGGCGAGGATCCGGGCGAACAGCTGTGCACCGACGACTTTGCCGGTCATCTGGCGCATAATGTGAACCTGGCCGCCAAGGCCATTGTGGGCGTAGCGTGCTATGGCCGTCTGGTGGGGGATCCCCAGTGGGAGGAGACCGCCCGCGATATGGCCAAGCGTCTGCTGGATAAGATCGGCTGTGAAGGCAACACGCCTCTCACGCTGACCGGCGAAGGCTGGAGTCAGAAGTATAACCTGCTGTGGGACAAGGTCATGAACCTGAACCTGCTGCCCAGGGAATTCTACGCTGCTGAGACCGCCAGCTATCTGCCCCGCATGAACAAGTATGGTCTGCCGCTGGATTCCCGCGCGGATTACACCAAGAGCGACTGGCTGTGCTGGTGCGCTGCCATGGCGGAGGATCCTGAAGTGCGCGCTGCGCTGCTGGCGCCCATTGCCCGTACCCTGCGCGAAGCCTCCATTCGCGTGCCGTTCTCTGACTGGTATGATACCAAGACCGGCCGCTATGTGCATTTCATTGCCCGCAGCGTTCAGGGTGGCGTATTTGCGCCCATGCTTACTCTGTAAACAGACCTTGCGCCGGAGGAATTTTGCGTTCCTCCGGCTTTTTCAAAAAAATAAAAATTTTTTTGAAAAACAAGAAGGAATTTTACAGGGAAGAGAGAATAATTATAGAGTCATCAGTTGATGACGCTTTACACCGTTCACAATTTGCGGTGGTAATGGCCTGAGGGTTCCACCTGTTCCCATTCCGAACACAGAAGTTAAGCCTCAGCACGCCGATGGTACTTGGCTGGAGACGGCCCGGGAGAGTAGGTCGCTGCCGCATTTCAAAATATTCCTCAGTAGCTCAATGGCAGAGCATTCGGCTGTTAACCGAAGGGTTGTAGGTTCGAGTCCTACCTGGGGAGCCAATGAATCAGTTTCGAAAGAGGCTGATTCTTTTTTCATTATTTACGACAGGAGCTGACGGGTATGCATTTGGAAACGGAACGGCTGATCCTGCGGCCAATCACGGAGGATGACTTCGATAGCTGGTGTGAAGTTTTATCCGACGCAGAAACCATGAAGCATTATCCTGCCCCGTATGATGCGGCAGGCGTGAGACGCTGGCTGGACTGGACACTGAACAATTACGCACAGTACGGCTTTGGCTTATGGGCGATGATTCTGAAAGAGAATGGACGTTTTATAGGCGATTGCGGCATTACCATGCAGAATATCAACGGTCAAACACTGCCGGAAATTGGCTATCACATCAACAAGGCTTATTGGCGCAGGGGATATGCAACCGAAGCGGCGCGAAAGTGCATGGAATATGCCTTTGAAACCCTTCGTTTTCCGGCAATCTATTCCTATATGACCAGCGACAATGCTGCATCATATGGCGTTGCCGTGAAAAACGGCATGCAACTGGTGGAGGAATATGATGATCATGGCGAACCGCACAGGGTTTATGCCATGACAAAAGAGGCGTGGGAACAAAAGATTTGACAGCGGAGCCAGCGCAGATGATCAGCGTGCTGCCGGACGAAAACGGCAGCTGGTGAAAAGGGAAGAGGAACTGCAGCCAGCGGATGGGATGGAAAAGCGAATGAACCTGTGTTACAATGAGCGAAACGGTAAGGAAAGGGGCGAATGAATATCGCTGTGTTTCTGTTGATGATGCTGGCTTTGCTCTATGCGGTACACCATTACATGGCCTGGCATGTATGGCTGGGGATTCGCTATGTGCTGCCGCGCGTGCCTTTCAAAGCGGCGCTTGCAATGGCAGCGATGATGCTGGCCCTGATGGCGGCGGGCTTTATGCGTTCCCGTCTGCCTGTGGGACCGGAAATCCGTCGCGCGCTGAGTACGATCAGCGCATGGTGGATGGGCATCGTGGTTTATGGTCTGCTGTATTGCGTGCTGGCGGATCTGATCATCGTTCCGGCGCGGCTGTTCCGCCTGATCCCGTCTGAATCAAAAGGTTTTGTACGCTTCGTTTCGGGAATGCTGATTGTCGCAATGACGGCAGGCACCGTGCTGTATGGCGTTCATCACGCCGATCAGCCCAGGCGCGTGACCTATGATGTACAACTTGAAGGGTATAATGCTGCAGCTGAAATGAACGTTGTTATGATCAGCGACCTGCATCTGGGTGCGGAACGCTCTGAAAACAGGCTGGTGAAGATTGTGGAAGAAATCAATGCTGCTTCACCGGATCTGGTGCTGATTGCGGGCGACTTTTTTGACAACGATTTTGGCGCGATCGGTGATCCTGAAAAGGCGGCGGAGCTGCTGCGCGGACTGAAAGCCGTTCATGGCGTATATGCCTGCTTTGGCAATCACGATGCCGGATCCACCTATCCCCAGATGCTGCGTTTTCTGCAGGAAAGCCACATCCGGCTTTTGGCGGATGAAGCCGTGCTGATTGCTGACAGGCTTTATCTGGCCGGACGTATGGATGGATCCCCCATCGGTGGTTTTGGCGGTCAGAAGCGCAAAGCCCTTGAGGAAATCCTGCCGCTGGCAGATACACGTTACCCGGTGGTGGTGCTGGACCACAACCCGGCGCATGTCAACGAATATGCCGGAGAAACGGATCTGGTTTTGTGCGGTCATACGCACAAGGGACAGCTTTTTCCGGGCAGTCTGATCACCCGCAGCATGTACACAGTGGATCACGGATACTACCGCCGGGATGAAAACAGTCCCCATGTGATCGTTACCTCCGGCGCAGGCGCCTGGGGACCGCCCATGCGCGTGGGAACAGACAGCGAGATCAACCTCATCCGGCTGGCGTGGTAACGGATTGTGCTTGAAGGCCGGCATGCAAAATGGTATAATCAAAACAGTAACTGTGACTTTGATCACCTGATTTGAAGCAAAAGGAGAATGCTCTATGAATCTTTCCGAAATTCTTGCCAAGTGCGATCATACCCTGCTGGCTCAGACGGCTACCTGGGCGGATATCAAGGCCATCTGTGATGACGGTATGAAGTACAGCACCGCTTCTGTGTGCATTCCCGCTTCCTTTGTGAAGCAGGCTAAGGAATACGTGGGCGAAAAACTGGCCATCTGCACCGTGATCGGCTTCCCGAACGGCTATGCCACCACTGCCGCCAAGTGCTTTATGGCCAGCGACGCTGTGGATAACGGCGCGGACGAGGTGGATATGGTTATCAACATCGGCTGGGCCAAGGAAGCAAAGTGGACTGAGATCACCGAAGAAATCGCCGCCATCAAGAAGGCATGCAAGGGCAAGCTGCTGAAAGTGATTATTGAAACCTGCCTGCTGACTGATGAGGAGAAAATCGCTCTGTGCAAGTGCGTGTCCGATTCCGGCGCAGACTACATCAAGACCTCTACCGGTTTCTCCACCGCCGGCGCTACCTTTGCCGATGTGGAGCTGTTTGCCAAACATGTGGCCAAGCATGTGAAGATCAAAGCTGCAGGCGGCATTTCCAGCATTGATGACGCTGAAAAATTCATTGCGCTGGGCGCAGACCGTCTGGGCACTTCCCGTATTGTGAAGATCGCCAAGGCCATGGAAGCCGGCGAGCAGGCTAAAAACGACGGAAGCTACTGAGCGCGGATACCTCCGCAGGAGCCCGTAAAAATCTGAAAATTTTGCAAAAAACAAACGTCTGCCGCGGTTTTGCTTCGGCAGGCGTTTGCTTTTGGCGGGACAGACATTCTTCGGTCGCCTCCTGTTGTTGGTTTTGTAAAATAAGGGATTGCTTATTCTCTTTTTGAGGCTTTTGTGGTAAACTGAATTTACATGCTGAAAAGGGGGAAAATGAAATGATCAAACGTTGCTGGTTGATTGTTGCAGCGCTGCTGCTGATCTTTGCAGGCGTTGCACTTGCGCAGGAAGGCGCCGCATGCGAACATAAACTGTATGTAAGGGAACGGGTGGAATCCACCTGCACCCGTCACGGCTGGGAAATTGTGGCGTGTGAGAAGTGCACCTACAGCAGAAGCACGAACCTTGAGATTGCCAGGCATGACTGGACTTTCCTGACAGAGGTGAAATCCACCTGTACGACGCAGGGCTACAACAAATATGAGTGTAAAAGCTGTCACACCTTCATGAAAGAAGAGCTTGAACTGGGTAAGCATACCTATGGTACCTGGAAAGTTGTTCTGGAGCCCACCTGTACGGAGAAGGGCACGCGCGTCAGCTATTGCCTGCATTGCGGCGCCAAAGGCGCGGCGTCCATTGACAAGCTGCCTCATCCCTTTGACGGCTGGACTGTGATCCGTGAAGCGACGGACCGTTCCACAGGCGTTGAAGAGCGTGTGTGCAGCGCCTGCCGTCTGGTGGAAAGCCGTCAATTCTATCCGCGCGGTACGCTCCATCCGGAAATGGAAAAGAACGAAAGCGTTCAGATTCTGCAGGCGTTTCTGATTGAAAAAGGCTTGCTGAACAGCCGTATCGACGGCGATTACGGCAAAAAGACCCAGGAAGCAGTCAAAAAGTATCAGCAGTTGAAAGGCTACGAGCCTACGGGTATCGCTTTTCCACAGACGCTTGTGCCGCTGTTCTGCACTTCGCAGGATAAAGACGGAACGGAGATTATGACCAATACGCCTCATGTTTACGGCGACTGGACCATCTTTGAGCAAGCAACCGCCTCTGCCCAGGGCCTGCGCAGCCATGAGTGTGTTTTCTGCTCCTACAAATGCGAGGAGACTTATGATCCTTCCGGAACGCTGAGGCCGGGTATGGAAGACAGCGAAGAGGTCAAGGCGCTGCAGCGTCTGCTGATTGATAAAAAAATCATCAGCACCATTGCCGACGGCGATTACGGCGCACGAACCGAGCTGGGCGTGAAAACCTTCCAGCAGATGGCAGGGCTGGAGCCCACCGGCATTTGCTATCCCGAAACGATGGAAGCATTGAAAAACTGGTAAGCTGGATGCAGAAAAGAGGACCGGAGACGGCAGACTCCGGTCCTCTTTTCTGGCCGTCGAAAAAGCTCGCTGACGCGATCTTTTCCGCCGAAGAATGCACCGTTTGCCTACTCGCCTGACGGCTCGCCGGGCGGCAAACGGTGT
>JAFYQB010000041.1 GCA_017547285.1 Clostridia bacterium | reverse complement strand
CTCCTAATGGGTTTATCGACAAGCTGAAACGTCCTGCTGCAAAACGAGTTGCAGCAGGACGTTTTTTTGATTGATCGTTTTCTCTCCCCCAGGCCGCGAAGCGGCCTCGGACGCCGGGATTCTTAAGGGCGAAGCCCTTAAGCGGGATTCCCAAGGGCAGCGCCCCTGGCCCGCCGGAGGCCCCCGTCGTCACTCCTCCCGCAGCACGCCCTCAGCCCAGTGCTTGCGGCAAAGGCTGACGTAGCTTTCGTTGCCGCCCAGGACGATCTGCTCGCCCTCCTTGACCACGCGGCCGCCGATGACGCGGGCGTTGCAGGTGGCCTTGCGGCCGCACCAGCAGATGGTTTTGACTTCTTCAATGGTATCCGCCCAGGCCAGCAGCCACTGGCTTCCCTCAAAAAGATTGCCCTGGAAGTCCGCGCGCAGACCGTAGCAGATAACGGGCACGCCGATCACATCCACCACATGAACCAGCTTTTCAACCTGCTTTTTGGTCAGGAACTGGCACTCGTCCACAATCAGACAGTCGAACGCGGAAAGATCGAACTGGTCGATGTCCTCGATAAAGGCGCATTCGCATTTCAGGCCGCAGCGGCTGGCCACAATGGTTTCACCGTCGCGGTTATCCAGACGGGGCTTGAGCATCAGCACCTTCTGGCCGCGCTCCAGGTAGTTGTGGCGCACCATAATGGCGTTGGCGGTTTTGCTGGAGCCCATTGCTCCGTAGCGGAAATACAGTTTGGCCATGGGTATCTTCCTCCGTATTGTGAATCATCAGTAAAGATCGTCGCCGGATTTGATTTCGATGCCTAATTGATCCGCCAGCGTTTGCGCACGGTCGGCAGCATCGCGATAACCGGACAGCGCCAGGAACAGTTCAAACGCGCCTTGCGCATCGCCTGCGGCCTCGCGGGCTTCGGCGTCGGCATACTGCTGTTCCAGGCCTACTTCCTTGCATTCAATAGCCTGATCGGCGGCGCTCAGGTAATCGCCCAGCATGGTAAAAAGCTTCATGGCAAGGGCGTAGTTGCCCTCGGCCTTGAGCGCGATGGCACGGTTATACAGCTGACCCTGCAGGTTGAGCAGACGATCCTGCGCGTCGTGCAGTTCTCCGGCGGCTTCGTAAAGGTAGAGGGCGTTTTCGTAGTCTTTGACTTCCTCGGCAGCGCATGCCAGCGCATACTGAGCCTGCAAAGGCGCGTCCTCAAATTCTCCCATTCTTTGGAAAGTTTCAGCGGCTTCGGCATATTGTGCGGCTTCCAGCAGCGCAATGCCGTGGCAGTACTGGTAACGCTCTTCGCCGTACATGAATTCACGGGTCTGCGCAAAGTAGGGTTCAGCGGCGCTGTACTGGCCCTGATCGTAAAACACCAGTCCGCGCGAGTAGGCGGCGTAGGTGGGGGCGGTAGCGTAGTCGCCCAGTTTTTCAAAAGCCTCGGCGGCTTCCGGATAATCGCCTGCGCCAAAGAGCTTGAGGGCGCTTTCAAATTTGCCGCTGTTGTTCGGCACGCAGCCGGTCAGGACAAGCGAGACAGCCAGCAGCAAAAGAAACAATCGTTTTCGCATGCGTGGTTCCTTTCTCAGGGGCGCCTCATCACATCGCTGCGTACAATGGCGTACAGATCCACATCCACAAAGCGGCCCTTGTTAAAAATGCGCTGGCGCAAAGTGCCTTCGCGCTGCATGCCTGCCTTGAGCATCACACGTCCGCTGGCGGGATTGTCGCACTCATGCTGGGCTTCGATACGGTTCAGGTTGAGGCGGGTGAAGCCAAACTCCACAATGGCCTGCAAAGCCTCGGTCATGTAGCCCTGATTCCAGTAGCGTCGGCCAAGGCTGTAGCCCACTTCAGCGGAGCGGTTATCCATCTGCAGCCACATAAAGCCGATGGTGCCGATAACCTTGCCGCTGTCGCGCAGGGCAATGGCGAAAGTGCCGGGCGCAGCATTGCGGTACTGGCGGATGAGGTAGCGGATGTAGTTGCGCGTCTGGTGAATGGAGGTGTGCGCATCCCACAAAACATGGCGCGCCACCTCCGGGTCGCGGGAATATTCGTACATGTCCTCCGCATCGCTCATGCGTACGGGGCGCAGGGTGAGGCGGGACGTCAGCAGCGTGGGCAGATGGGAAAAAACGTCCAGATAGGTTTGCATATGCCCTTCCTTACCAAATGAAATCTTACATGGATGAAACAAAAGGCGAGGCAAAGGGAGAGGACTGAACGCCCAGCGCCACAAGCCACACGCCCAGTACAACCAGCAGCGCAAAGAACGCCATCAGCCAGAAAAAAGGCTTTTTCATGCGGCCTGCCTCCTTTGAAAAATTTTCATCCATGAATGCAACAAAAGCGGGAACGAATGACAGCGGTCATTCGTTTCTTATTTTGCAGGCGTTCCGTAGCCGTGCAGACGGTACCATGCCATCAGGATACCGATGACGGTTTTGGCGTCGCGGAATTCGCCGGTCATCACGCGGTCCACCGCCTCCTTGAGGGGCAGCTTTTCCACGTGCAGGAACTCGTCGGGATCGGGATGATCTTCATGCTGGCTCAGACCCGTGGCCATGAAAATGCCCAGGATCTCGTTGCAGTAGCCGGGCGTGGGGAAGGCGCTGGTCAAAAGCTCCACGTTTTCCGCACGCAGGCCGGTTTCCTCTTCCAGTTCGCGGATGGCGGCGTCGCGGAAATCCGCGCCGCGGTATTCCAGCTTGCCGGCGGGAATTTCCAGCGTCATTTCATCCACAGCCACGCGGTGCTGGCGTACCATGTAGATGTTCTCGTTTTCATCAATGGGAATCACGGCCGCGCCGCCGTTGTGGTACACGATCTCGCGCTTGGCGGGGTTGCCGTTGGGCAGGGTGACCTGCATCTGGTTGACGTGAATGATCAGGCCGTTATAGACGGTTTCCTCAGACTGGGGAATCTCACGAAGATCTGCATTGCCGTTCATGTGGGTCGCCTCCAAAGATTTGCTATCTGTTAGTATTCGCTGCGCGGGGTAAATACCCCTTGCGCAAAAATGAAAAAGCTGGTGGATTTATGTGGTGCAAAGACAGATGTTTCAAAAATGTGTATTTTTAGCGAATAATGCCGTAAGACAATTGACATATTTTCTTGACATATTGGCGCAAAAAACATACAATTAAAATGGTTTCATGGTATCTGCGTGAAACGATACATAAGGGAAACGCCTTATGATAAGGAGGATTTATCCATGATCAAACGCATGGCTGGAGGTTTCAAAAGGGCAGCTGCACTGATGATGAGTTTGTTCATCATTTTGTCACAAATGATGCTGCCCGTGGCTGCGCTGGCACAGGATGTCAATGCGCTGCCTGCCCTCAACCTGTCATATTTTGCGGGAGACGCCGCGCAGAGCGTAACGGTTGCGCCTGCGTTGTATGCCGATCAGCCCGTCTACTGGGCAACGCTGCCTGCGGAAGCGCTGCAAAACGGCGTAACTGTGCAGATTGTTCCTACCGGCGTGGAGGGGGAGAGCTATCAGTCCGCTTACGGAGACCAGCTCATGGCCCCGGACGCCAGCGCGGTGGACGGAGCGATGACTGCCACCTATATTGAGGTGTACTTCAACGGTGCGCTGACCGGCAGCTATCCGCTGTATCTTTCCACGCGCGAACTGCCGCCGGAGCAGCCGGTGCTGCAGCCCGCCGCTGTGAACGTGAAGGGCTATGACCAGAACGGCGCGGAAATCTATTCCGGTGAGGAATGGATCAACCCCGGCGAAGGCCGCGAAATTGCCGCGCCGTGGATCGAGGGCTACACCGTGAGCGGCGCTTCCTCCGTGTGGGTGGAAATGTACGGCGACGGCAGCCTGAGCCAGACCAGCGTTTCTTTCAGCTTTCAGAAGGATCTGCAGCCCGCCGCTGTGAGCGTGAAGGGCTATGACCAGAACGGCGCGGAAATCTATTCCGGTGAGGAATGGATCACTCCCGGCGAAGGCCGCGAAATTTCCGCGCCGTGGATCGAAGGCTACACCGTGAGCGGCGCTTCCTCCGTGTGGGTGGAAATGTACGGCGACGGCAGCCTGAGCCAGAGTGTGGCGGAGTTCAGCTACACCAGAGTGTATGCGGATATGCCGGTGACCGTGAACTACTATAACGAGAACGGCGAGCGCATCGGCGGCTATGAGGACAGCGTGGGCAGGGACGGCAAGACCTTCTGGCCCGAAATGCTGGAAGGCTACGAAGCCGGAACGCCTGAATCCATCACCGTGACCATGGATGAAAACGGCCAGCTCAGCCAGAATACGGTTGACTTCTACTATACCAGGTCCCAGCCCAAAACTGCGGAGATCACGGTGAAAATCGTGGACAGCGCAGACTGGAACAGCGTGTTCTATGAGCATACCGGCGCCTACGGCGAAGGTGCGCATTCCTTCACGCCCGACGCTGCTTATCTGCCGGAAAACTACCGGCTGGACAGCGGTGAAACGGTGACCGTCAATGTTTATGCAGACGGCACGGCTGACCTGTATGAGGTCGTGTTCACCGCAACCTATTACGAGCCGGAACCCGAAGCCCCCAAGACTGCCGGCATCACGATGAAGATCGTGGACAGCGCGGACTGGAACAGCGTGTTCTATGAGCATACCGGCGCCTACGGCGAAGGTGCGCATTCCTTCACGCCCGACGCTGCTTATTTGCCGGAAAACTACCGGCTGGACAGCAGCGAAACGGTGACCGTCAATGTTTATGCAGACGGCACGGCTGACCTGTATGAGGTCGTGTTCACCGCAACGTATCATGCGCCTGCACAGCCCGAGCCCGAACAGCCTGCCGAGCCGCTGCGCGCCAGCATTACCATGAAGATCGTGGACAGCGCAGACTGGAACAATGTGTTCTACAGCCACAGCGACTGGTACGCCGAGGGTCAGCATACCTTTGCTCCCGACAAGTCTTTCCTGCCGGAAAACTACCAGCTGGACAATGCAGATCCTGCGGTGGTGAACGTGTATGCGGACGGCACCGCCGACCTGTACGAGATCCTGTTCACCGCCACCTACCATGCGCCCGAGCAGCCCGAGCCGGAACAGCCTCAGGAACCCGAACAACCTGAGCAGCCTGAACAGCCCGAAGAACCGTCTCAGCCCGAAAACGGTCTGCCGGAGGGCGTGATCCTGCTGGAAACCCTCAGCTGCGAGGGCGAAACCACCAAGGGCAGCCTGCGCTTCCGCGCCACGCCCAGCACGGATAACGACAAGAACATCGTGTTCAAAGGCATTTCCAAAGGCCAGATCGTGCAGGTCACAAGCTCTGTGCAGAATGCCAGGGGCGAACTGTGGTACGGCATCATCCATGAAGGCACGGCCTGCTACGTGAAGGGGGATTGCCTGCAGCTGATCGAAAAGGAGCCCGTGAGCGCGAAGGTCACTTTCCTGTATCAGGATACGGACGGCAACGCGGTTCTGGATGCTTTGGAAGAAACCTTCACAGAGGGCAGCTATCCTGTTGCGCCCTATCAGAAGGATGCGCCCGAGGGCTATGCCTTCCATGGCGTAAATGCCGATACCATTGTTGTGGATGCCAGCGGCGCGAATCCCGCTGCTGTTGTGTTCACCTACAGCACTGTGGAAATTCAGCCCGTCACGGCTCGGGTTACCCTCGAATATGTGTGCGAAGGTCAGCCGATTATCGAGCCTGTTGCCGAGACCTTCGAAGCGGGCAGCTATCCCGTCAGCGATTACCAGAAGACGTTCGACGGCTACACCTTCAACGGTGCAAGCCGCGAGCTCATCGTGGTGGAAGCGGACGGCTCCACTTCCGATTTTACCGTTACCTATGACTACAGCCGCAACCCCGTTTACGCGGATGTGACCATCCATCACAAGCTGGCAGACGGCTCTGACGTTCCCGGGCTGACCACTGAGACCAAAACGCTGTCGGAAAAGACCTACTCCGTGCAGGAATTCATCCAGTCTGCCGAGGGTTACAGCTATCAGTACGCCAGCGCGGAAACCATTACTGTGGACGCCAACGGCGCGAACCCCGCTGAAATCACTCTGACCTACCAGAAAATCGAGATCAGCGCGGATGTAATGATCCACCTGCAGGATACGGACGGCGCGCCCATTGCGGACACCTATGCCGTTACCCTGGGCGAAGGCGCGCATGACGCATCCTTCATCCAGCCTGCTGATCCTGCCGGTTATGCCTTCGATCATGCCAGCCATGCGCAGATCACCGTTACAGCCGGCGGAGCGGATCCTGCGGAAGTCATCTTCTGCTACCGGAAGCTGCCCACCGAGGCCAGGATCAGCTTCCAGTATGTGGATGAGCAGGGCAATCCTGTGGCCGGTCTGAACAGCTACGCCGCGACTCTGGAAGAGGGCGTGTACGATACCGCCGTGTATGCGGCTACCGCGCCTGCAGGCTATCTGTACAGCGGCGCAAGTCATGCGCAGATCGTGATCGACCAGAACGGCGCTTCTCCTGCGGAAGTCTTCTTCTACTACACCCGCCTGCCGGACAGCGTATCCATTCCTGTCTATCACCAGGATGCGGACGGCAACCCGCTGCTGGATCCCACTGCCATCGGCTTTACCATGGCGGACTTCGGCAAGACGGTCAATGTGGCGGATGTACTCAGCATCACCGCGCCGGAAGGCTATGTGGTAGCCGGTATCAGCCATGAAACCATCACCATCGACCAGCGCGGCGGCGTAACGCCTGCGGCCATTCAGGTCACCTATGTGGTGCGCCCCAAGGCTGAAGCGGACGTCACATTCCACTACCTGTGCAACGGTAAGAGCATTGCCGAAAGCCAGACCCACCGCCTGACCGAAGGCAGCTGGGACACCAATGAGTACGCCGTGAAGGCGGACGGCTATACCCTGACCGGCGTGGATGCCCAGACCGTGACCATCGGCATGGACGGTTCCGCCAGCCCTGCCGAGGTGACCTTCACTTACGAAAAGCTGGTCACCACCGCCAACCTCACCGTGTACTACCGCAACAGCTTCGGCGAGGCCATTGCCGATCCGGAGATCCGCGCGCTGGAAAAGGGCACGCACATCATCACCCCCAACGCGGCTTATGCGCCCGCCGGTTATGTGCTGAGCGCGAACACGCAGTCCTACGAGGTGACCGTTTATAACGATCTTACCCTCAGCGTGTCCAGCGTTTCCTTTAATTACTACGATCAGAACCTGACCGGTACCGTAACCGTCAACTACTATGATACCGAGTCCGCGACCACCTTTGCCACCGAGGAAGTCAAACTTGCTCCCGGTACCCACGAGATCAAGCCCAACGAAGCGCTTGTGAAGAGCAAGGGCAATTACGAGGCCAGCGATATCCTGACCAACACTGCCGTCAAGGTGGATGAAAAGGGCGCTGCGACGCCTTCTGCCGTGGTGTTCTACTACAAGCCCGCTACCTATCAGGGTTATCAGGGCTATCTGCTGGTCACCCAGACCACGCCCATCCGCAAGGAGGCGGCCGCCAGCGGTGCGGTGATGGGTACGCTGCAGAAGGATACGGTTCTGTGGAGCGGCTTCCAGTACAAGAGCGGCGCGACCGAATGGTATGACGCCCAGACCCAGACCGGCGATAGCTACCGCGGCTGGGTGGACGGCGCTCATGTGCGCAAAATCAGCGCGGAGGAAGCGCGCATTCTGATTGAAGAGGCCAACCAGCCCAAGGAGCCCGATCAGAATCCCGGCTACTACATCACCATCATGAACAATGTGCCGCTTCGCCAGTACAAGACCACCGCCTCCCAGGCCAAGTACCTGAACATCAACACCGTGGTGCAGGTCAGCGGCCAGGAGTTCGGCGAAACGGATGATTACCTGTGGCACGCCGCTACCTACTACGATTACGTTAACAAGGTCAGGTATTCCGGCTTCATCCGCGACGGCCAGCTGCGCAAGCTGACGCAGGAGGAAGTGGACGAATACCTGTCCGCCAACGATCCCATCGATCCTGAGGAGAATAACGGCAATAACCAGTATGATCCCAACGGCCCCTCCAGCTACGGCTATGTGACCAGGGATCAGGTCAACTTCCGCTCCGAGCCCGGCGGCACGCGCATCAAAATGCTCAACAAATACGGCATGGCGCTCATCACCGGCACCCGCGAAGTCAACGGCGTGACCTGGTACAACGTCAACTACTCCGGCCAGACGGGCTGGATCCACGGCGATTATTTCCACCAGATGACGCTTTCCGAGTTTACCTCCTTCATGGGCAGCGAGGCGTATTATCAGGGCATCACCAATAATACAGCCAGCTCCTCCGGCAGCAGCGTAAGCGGAGGAACCAAGCCCAATACCGGCAGCACCGGCTCGGCTACGCAGGGCAATGTGTCCAGTGTGGAGGACTGGAACGTGGGCGTATGGCAGAATACCGGCGTGACCAACACCACCACCTATCAGCCCTTCAACCCCTATGCTACCCCCGTAGCCACCACCAACCCCAAGGGCAGCTACACCGTGAAGGCGGAAAATGTGAAGTTCCACCAGATGGCCAGCGATGCATCTTCCTCCGTAACGCTGCCCAAGGGCGCCGAAATCGAGATCAAGGGCACCGTAACGGCCAATGGCAAGACCTGGTATCAGGTCACCTATGACGGACGGAACGGCTATGTGGATGCTGCTGCCGTGCTGGATCAGCTGAGCGCAACGCCCACGCCCCAGCCCACCAGCACCTTCGTAATCGGCACCATGATTCCCATCACCTATGACGACCAGACCACCGAAACCCAGACCGGCGCTGTGCCGTGGGGCCTGATTGGCGGCGCGATCGTGCTGGTGGGCGGCGCAGGCGGCGTGTACGCTTATGCCCTCAACCAGAACAGGAAGCGCAAGGCCGCAGCAGCCCGCGCAGCAGCGCAGCGCCGCAAGGCAGCGGCGGAAGCT
>JAFYQB010000040.1 GCA_017547285.1 Clostridia bacterium | reverse complement strand
GTTATCCTGAACGGTCTGGGCAAGGATGCCGCCATGATCATCTCCCGTATCAACGGCTTCACCTATGTTGAGACCAAGTATGATTACCTGTCTGCCGACGTGAAGGAAGACCATGCTCTGACTGTTGTCCGCAAGGTCGCCTACTCTGATGGCGAGCGTTCCAAGGTCAACTGCTACGGTGCTGACGACGTCCGCGAAGGCGTTGCCATCATGTGGCACGAAGGCGTTGGCGTTTCCATCACCGGCAACTCCACCAACCCCACCCGCTTCCAGCATCCCGTTGCTGGCACCTACAAGAAGGAAATGACCGAAGCCGGCAAGAAGTACTTCTCCGTTGCTTCCGGCGGCGGCACCGGCCGTACCCTGCATCCCGACAACATGGCTGCCGGCCCCGCCTCCTACGGCATGACCGACACCCTGGGCCGTATGCACTCTGACGCTCAGTTCGCCGGTTCCTCCTCCGTGCCCGCTCACGTTGAGATGATGGGTCTGATCGGCGCTGGCAACAACCCCATGGTCGGTATGACCGTTGCCGTGGCCGTTGCCATCGAGGAAGTCAGCAAGTAATTTTATACTGCAAACATGGGAGTCCGTCTTTTCAGACGGGCTCTTTTTATTCAATTCAAAGTCTGCCAGAAGGACTAATTCCCTTTTTGTTCACCAAATTGTAATCTTTGTGCGTCTAACTGCAATATTGACACAAATACCATGCTTTGTTATAATATTTTCAATCGATTCCCGCAAATTATAAAAGGAGGCAATCCCATGAAAAAGATCCTGGCTCTGGTTCTCTCTCTCATGATGCTGTGCATGGCTATGCCCGCTATGGCGGACGGCCTGGCAGTAGGCACCTACGATCCCGCTACCGCTGGCACCGTTGAATTCAGCTTCGGCTGGTGGGGCAACCAGGTTCGCGACGAAGTTACCAAGAACGCCGCTGACTACTTCACCGAGAACTATCCCAACATCACCTTCAACCTGAACGCTCAGTCCTGGGGCAACTACTGGGCTCTGATGAGCACCTACGCTGCCAACAACGACCTGCCCGACGTTATGCAGCAGGACTACGCCTACATCGAGCAGTGGGTGGAAGCCGGCGATCTGCTGGATCTGACCCCCTATGTTGAGAGCGGCGCTCTGGATCTGAGCACCATGCCCGAAAGCGTTATCGCTACCGGTAAGGTTGGCGACGGTCTGTACGCTGTATGCTGCGCCGTTAACGCTCCCGCCATGCTGTACAACAAGACCCTGACCGATTCTCTGGGCATTGAAGTTCCCATGAACATCACTTGGGACCAGTTCGTTGAGATCTCCAAGAAGATCTACGAAGAGACCGGCGTTGGCGCCATCTACGGCGACGGCAACTCCGAGAACCCCCTCACCTACTACGCTCGTTCTCTGGGCTACACCGCTCTGTGGGATGAGAACGGCCTGATCCCCACCGCCGAGGAAATGGCTGGCTACTATCAGCGCCTGATCGACGGCGTTGCCGAGGGTTGGCTGTACGATACCGACAAGCTGGCTGGCGTTAACACCAACGATCTGGCTCAGTATCCCATGGTTTACGGCGCTTCCAACGAAGTCCGTGCCTGGAGCGCTATGTGCTTCTCCAACCAGGTAGCTGCTTACACCGCTGCTGCCAATGCTGACGGCATCGAGCTGGGCTTCTCCACCTGGCCTTCCACCGATCCTGTTAAGTCCAACTACATGAAGCCCGGTCAGTTCTTCGCCGTTACCACCGACGCTGAGAACCCCGATCTGGCTGTTGCTTTCCTGAACTACCTGCTCAACGACGTACAGGGCAACATCCTGCTGCGTGCCGAGCGTGGCGTGCCTCCCTGCAACGGCACTGCTGCCGCCATCGCTGACGAAGTTGGCAAGATCGACGCTACCTACCCCGCTTCTGTAGAATATCTGGCCTTCGTTGGCGAGAACTGCAGCCCCATCTTCCCCCCGCTGCCCAGCTACGCTGGCACCGCCCAGACCGAAGTTATCCAGATGCTGGCTGAAGAATGCCTGCTGAAGGGCACTTCCATGACTGCTGAAGAAGCCGGTCAGATGGCCGTTGAAATGATCGCTGACATCGCTTCCAGCTTCTAATCAAACATCCAAATAGCGCTTTGCCATCCCTGACAGCGCTTGATTGAAAAAAGAGGGGGGCGTTCAAACGCCCTCCTCTTCTCTATCATCTCCCGATTTGAAGGAGGCTATCCACCATGACGGCCATCCCGGCAACCAAAAAGAAAACCACTTTGGGTTCGTGGATCAATCAGGAAAACGTTGCTGGCTATATGTTCAGCATGCCCTTTATCGTTGGCTTCCTGATGTTCATGGTCATTCCCATGGGTCTTTCTCTGTTCTACTCTTTCTGCAAGTACGATATCCAGAATCCTCCTGTATGGATCGGTCTGGAAAACTACATCAAGATCTTTACCAAGGACCCCACATTCATCAAGACCCTCAAAGTTACCTGCTACTACGCGCTCATCGGCACACCTCTGAAGGTAGTCTTTGCGCTGATCGTTGCGCTCATTCTGAATCACGAAACCAAGGCGGTACCTCTGTACCGTGCTACTTATTATCTGCCCTCCATCATCGGCGGTTCCGTAGCTGTTGCCATTCTGTGGCGCCGCATGTTTGAGTCCACCGGTACCATCAACGCTTTGTTAGGCAAGATATTCCCGTTCCTGCAAAGCTACAACTGGTTCAGTGAAGGGCCTGCCATCTGGGTTCTGATCATTCTCACAGTCTGGCAGTTTGGCTCTTCCATGCTGATTTTCCTGTCCGCCCTGAAGCAGATTCCCCGTGAACTGTATGAAGCCAGCCACGTGGACGGCGCCAACACCAATCAGCAGTTCTGGCGCGTGACTCTGCCTCTGCTTACTCCCACCATCTTCTTCAACCTGGTGCAGCAGACCATCAACAGTTTCCTCGCTTTCACGCAGTGTAAGCTGATCACCAACGGCGATCCCCGTAAGTCCACGCTGTTCTACACCGTGTACCAGTATCAGAAGGCTTTCCCTGCTGTAGGTAAGAGCCAGATGGGCTACGCATCTGCACTTGCATGGATCATGCTGGTCATCATCTCTGTGGTAACCGCTCTCTTGTTCTGGAGCAAGAGCAAGTGGGTATATGACGATTAAGAAAGGAGGCTGCAAATTATGGTAGGCAGAAACAAAACAAAAGAACTTATCTATCATCTTCTCGTGGCCTTCGGAGCAATTGTCATGGTTTATCCGCTGCTGTGGATGATCTTCTCCTCCTTTGAGCCCACGGATATGGTGCTTCCCACCGCAGCTAAGCTGCTTCCCGAAAACTGGACGCTGGATAACTACATCCGCGGCTGGAAGGGTTTCATGGGTTACACCTTCGGCACCTTCTTTGCCAATTCGTTCTTCATCGCCCTTACCTCTACTTTCGGTACGCTGCTTAGTTCTTCGTTTGTAGCGTTCGCGCTTCAGCGCCTCAAGTTCAAGCTGCGCGGCGTGTTGTTTGTGCTGGTGCTTTCCACTATGATGCTGCCCGCTCAGATCCTGATGATCCCGCAGTTCATGTGGTACCGTCACCTGAACTGGGTAGGCACCTACTTCCCCATGATCCTTCCCTACTTCTTCGCCATTCAGGGTTTCTTCGTTTACCTGATCATGAACTTCATCGGTGGTATTCCGAAGTCTCTGGATGAAGCGGCCAAGATCGACGGCTGCAGCTACTACGGCATCTTCTTCCGTATCATTCTGCCGCTGATCGTTCCTGCGCTCATCACCTCCGCCATCTTCTCCTTCATCTGGCGCTGGGACGACTACCTCTCCGCTCTGCTGTACGTGAACCGTGCGAACATGCGTCCCGTCTCTCTGGCGCTGCAGCTGTTCAACGACCCGTCCTCCGGTTCCGATATCGGTTCTACGCTGGCTATGTCCACCCTGTCCATCGTGCCCGCCACGATCATCTTCCTCATCTTCCAGAAGTCTCTGGTCGAAGGTATCGCCTCCACGGGTATCAAGGGATAAGGACGGAGGCCTCCGGCGGGCAGGGCTTGCAGCCCCCCTAAAGAAACCCTTTACAAGCAAACAGGAGCCGTTTTCTGCGGCTCCTGTTTTTTACTTGTTTGCAAATTCTTCAAACGGGATCAGTTTGAAAGATTCAATTCCATCTTCATAGTCCACATAAATCGCATCATTCAGATATCGCACGCAGGTAGCGTATTCTACCGGAATATCCTTTCGTTCCACCACGTCTCCCTGTGCATTCAGACTCGCACAAATCACTTTATTTTCGCCATAGGCATCATAGCCGTATCCCCAGATTGTGTAGAGCCCGTTTTCCTGCTCGCTCACCACATTCATGGCAATGGTTGCAGGAATTCCGTCTACCTTTGCATGTGAAATTTCCCTGCCATGCGAATCGAGCGTGATCATTTCCAGTTCGTACTGGTCATTTGGAGCATCCTTCTGCACAAACAGCGTGATGCCGCCATGCTCATTGCCTGTATATGCTTTAACAGGAGGAAAGCCTGTATCCAAGCGATACGCCCATAGCACAATATCATCTGTCGCATCAACGAACAGGATAGAATGCGTCGATTTTTTGCTGCTCTGCATATTCAACTCAATACAAACGCCGTTCCCATGAGATTCCACGGAATACAGCTTCATCTTTTCAACCCCTTGAAATTGCCATCGTTTTCCACTTTCATTCCAATGGCGAATGCTTAGCACATACCCTTTTTGTTCCGGCAGTTTCTCGCAGAAAACCGCTCCATTTTCATACAGCATTCCGTCTGTCGTGTGCAGTTCTCTCGTATTCTTTGCTACGAACTCACCATTTGTATTAAAACACTCTATAAAGTATTGATGGTTTTGATCGTAATACATGAACGCGATGGTATCATCGTCTGTTAGCTGACAATAACTGCGTCCAATAGCCGCTGTGCGGAAGGTATGCTCCCAAAGCAGCTCTCCATTCTGGTTATAGCATAGCAGCCCCGGGTATTCTGAACCATTTCCCGTAAAAACTTTCTTTGTTTGCACAATCCGACCATCCGGCAAAAACCAGGTGTTTCCGTTGTTTTCCATATGAATGGCTGATGCGTTCGTGATAGCCACAAGCAAAACCATTGTCATCAGCAAAAACCATCTTATTCTTTTCATTCGTATTCCAGCCTTTCCAAATTGAGGATAACCATACAACGAACATACTCCCACTCTTTCTTTCCAAAAAAGAAAATTGTGGGGAAGATTGATCTTTCCTTTCTCGTTATATGACTAAATATCCTTTACGGAGGTATAAAAGAATGTTTTTGAAACGCTTGTCTTTTCTTACGCTTGTATTACTGGTCGTTTGTTCTGCTGCCTTCGCTTTAACTCCTGAAGCCATAGAAATTTGTTTAAAGTGCGGCGAAAGCAGCCGTATTTTTCCTGACGGAACAACCGCTGATGATTTGATTGCAGAAACCTATACCATTCACGCCCTTGGAGAATCCTATAGGGTATGGGTTGTTTCCACCCAAAATCAGCGTTCCGATGTGGAGTTTGGCTGGATGAGCATTCATGAGCCCAGCAACACCGTTCTTCAAAGCAGCAGGACACGGAACTCCTATCAGGATGCTGTTCGTATGCTTGAATGGGAACAAATCTATGGTTGCAACTACTTCTGGACCTCCGATCTGAAAGCAAAGTACCATCAAGAACTGTGGGGAAACGAATCCCGCATCACTGTTCCAAATGAAACAGAAATCACAGAGGCTGAAGCCATCGCAATCGCCCGTCAAACGCTCATGCAGGATATTGGATTAGAAGAAACGCTGCTTAATTCCCTTCCTGTCTCGGCAGAATTTTTTCAGGACAACGATCCCAACGACTCCGTTCAGTCAGAACGCTTTTGGGGGATCACCTTCCGCGAGCATGATTCAGCGCTCCGTTTTCCCCCGTTATTTGCTGTTGTCATTGATGGTATGAGCGGGATTCCTGAGTATTCTGTTGATTACCAGAAAGATTTGATCTTTGAGCACATAAAGTGATTGATTTATCCGACGGAATATGAGAAAATAATATTATCATAAAACCTCATATTCAAGGAGATTCCCGCCATGAAAAAGCAGCTTATGAATCCCTATCTACCTTCGTGGGAATATATTCCGGATGGCGAACCCTATGTATTCGACGGTCGCGTCTATGTGTACGGCTCTCATGACCGTTTCAACGGCTGGGTGTTCTGCCAAAACGACTATGTGTGCTGGTCTGCGCCGGTAGACGATTTGTCCGACTGGCGATATGAGGGCGTTATTTACCGCAAGGAGCAGGATCCGCGCAATGCAGATGGACACCAGTGCCTCTATGCGCCGGATGTAACGGTCGGACCGGACGGGCGTTATTATCTGTACTATGTACTGGATAAGGAATGCGTTGTGAGTGTTGCAGTATGCGATACTCCTGCAGGCAAATACAGGTTCTACGGCCATGTACGCGATGCAAACGGCGGCATTCTGGGCGAACGTCCCGGCGATGAAGCACAGTTTGATCCCGGAGTGCTGACAGAAGGCGATCGTACCTATCTTTATACCGGGTTCTGCTGGGACTGGAACGCAGAGCGTCACGGTCCCATGGCTACGGTGCTTGGTCCCGATATGCTTACCATTGTGGAAGAGCCTGTGTTTGTTGCGCCCAGCGCACCTTACAGTCAGGGCAGCGGTTATGAAGGCCATGAGTATTTTGAAGCAGCCTCCATCCGCAAGGTAAATGGGAAATATTATTTCATCTATTCCTCCATCCGCATGTGCGAGCTTTGCTATGCAGTGAGCGATGCTCCTACGCATGGTTTCCAGTATGGCGGCGTGATCGTTGCTAATGATGATAGCAATATCGCCACCTATAAGCCTGCTGAAAAATCCATGTATTTCCCCAACAACAATCACGGAAGTATCATCGAAATCAACGGACAGTGGTATATTTTCTATCACCGGCATACCAACGGAACGCCCTATTCCCGTCAGGGCTGCATTGAAAAAATTCAGATTCTGTCAGATGGTTCCATCCCGCAGGTCGAAATGACTTCCTGCATCGGAACGCCTTTAGAAGGTTCGGGCGAATATCCTGCTTATATTGCCTGCAGTCTTTTCCGCAAAGAAGACGCCTACAAGAGCATGCCCGGGGCCTGGATGGACGGCCGGTTTCCCAAAATAACGCAGGATGGCCGTGATGGAGATGAGTTTCCCGGTTTTGTATGCAATCTGGGCGATGGCTGGGCAGCCGGGTACAAATACTTTGATTGTCAGAATATCAAAGCTCTGAAGATACGCACCAGAGGGTATGCCAATGGTGATGTAACCCTCCGCCTTTCCTGGGACGGCGAAGTCATTGCCCGCATTCCCGTTCGCAACACCAACATCTGGACGGACAGCGGCATCGTTTCCGTTGCTATTCCTGATGGGATTCATCCGCTGTACTTTGGCTATGAAGGAGACGGCGCTGTTTCGCTGTGCTCTTTTACGCTGTATACTGATTAATATCTCAGGCAAACCAGTCCATTCGGGCTGGTTTGCTCCGTTTGGAAGGATATGACAGCCATGGAGTTCCGAAAAATTTTCGATACCATACCGGAACAGTTTGACCAATACAGGCCGCGGTATTGTCAGGCGCTGTTTGAGGATCTGATTGCTTTTGCCAAGCTCACGCCCGACAAAACCGTGCTGGAAATTGGCCCGGGCACCGGGCAGGCAACAGATCCGATTCTGAATACCGGATGTCAGTACAAAGCTATTGAGTTGGGTGAAAACATGTGCGAAATGATGAAGCACAAGTATGGCCAAAACCCAAACTTCACGATTATCAACGATGATTTCATCACCTATGATTTTGGCGATGAACAGTTTGATATGATCTATTCATCTGCAACCATCCAGTGGATTCCGACGGAAATTGCCTACTCCAAAACCTTTCAGCTGCTTAAACCCGGCGGAACGCTGGCCATGATGCTGACACGTGACGATTACCGTACGCCTAACGAAGCGTTATACCAGGAAATCCAAAAGGTATATGCCGCTTTTTTCAAGCCAGAATTCCAGTACACGCACTATTCCTTCCCATATACCGGCGCGCCGGAATACGGATACACGAAAGTTGAACAGCGTGAGTATCACGGCAAGCGTGTTTTTACTGCTGATGAATACGCAGCTTACTGTGAAACGCACTGCACCCATCTGGTGATTCCTGAACCTTTCAAAACCCGTTTCTTTGATGGTTTGAAAGACGCTGTAAGGCAGGCTGGAAATCAAATTGTGTTTCATGATACCTACGTACTCTATCTGACTAAGAAACCAGAATAAAGAAAGGATGTTGTTCAATGGAACCCTGCAAGCATTTCAAAGCAGCAGCCTATGTATTTGCCTATTACCTGGCCAAAGCGGACGACGCCGAAATTCAGCGCGGCATTGATTTCTTCAGGCAGTATATCCATCTGGACAAGGTTTACATCGAAAATCATCGCGGCAAGGTAGATATCCCGCCGCAACGCCTGCGCGAAGTCAAAGCACTTTTTGAAAAGAACGGCATTGAAACGTCCGGCGGCATTACCTCCACGCAAAATGTAAACGGCATCCGCAAACCTTCTTATTTTGATACTTTCTGCTATTCCGACCCTTCTCACCGCACAGAATACAAGCGGATTGTATCCGAGCTGGCCGGAGTATTTGACGAAATCATTCTGGATGACTTTTTCTTTACCGCCTGCCGCTGCGAAATGTGTATTGCAGCCAAAGGCAAACAGAGCTGGAAGGATTACCGGCTGAAGCTGATGGAGGACTTTTCCCATGAGATCGTGGATCTGGCGCGCTCCGTCAATCCCAAAATGAACTTTATTATCAAATATCCCAACTGGTACGAAGCTTATCAGGAAACAGGCTACAACCCAGGTAAACAGAAGGATATTTTCGATATGATCTATACGGGTACTGAAACGCGCGATCCTGTCTATTCTGCACAGCATTTGCAGCGCTACGAATCTTATTCCATCATCCGTCTGCTGGAAAACACCGCGCCGAACCGCAATGGCGGCGGCTGGATCGATCTGGGCGGTTCCAGTGACAACATCAACACTTATCTGGAGCAGGCAGATCTGACCATGTTCGCCAAAGCTAAAGAACTGATGCTCTTTAACTTCTCCGACATGGTGGATACCAACGCTCTGCCCGCGCTTGGCAATGAATTCCGCCGTGTGGATCATCTGGTTGGAAAGCTGGGCAATCCAGTTGGCGTATGGGCATGGGAACCCTATGACGGCGATGGCGAAGATCAGGCCTACAACTATCTTGGCATGTGCGGTACAGCCATCGAGCCCTCCCCCTATATGAACATGGATGCGCCCGTTGTGCTATTTACTCAGTCTACCGCCTGTGCGCCGGACGCTATGGAACAGCTGGAAGCCTATGTACGCAAAGGCGGCAATGCAGTCGTAACAACCGGATTTTTCCGCGAAATGTATGACAAGGGAATCAAGGATCTGACTTCCGTCCGTCTTACCGGCCGTCATGTGCTGGGCGACGAGTATATGATTGACCACTCCAATTATACCAATATTCATTACTGCCGGGGCGCAGAAAAGGTACTGTTTGAAATTCTCAGCTACAAGACCAATGCAACCGTTTCTGATGTAACGCTGATTGCCGGAGAGCACAATTTCCCCATTATGACGGAGGATAACTACGGCAAGGGACGTTTCTTCATTCTGAATCTGCCGGAGAACTTTGCGGATCTCTACAAACTGCCGCTGGAAGTGATCCGTGGCATTAACAAACATCTCTCCATGGGACAGGAAGCATATCTGGCCTGCAGACCCAAATTCAATCTGTATACCTATGATAACAATGTATTTGGCATTCATTCTTTCCGTCCCATGACGGATACTGCACAGGTTGTTGTCCGTGGAGAATGCAAGGGTCTGCGCGATCTGGAAAGTGGAAAACTGTATGCAGACAGCCTACCGCTGCCTGCCCCCGCCTGCCGAGGCGATGCTACCACGGTAATCGACGAACCCGAAGAATATGCGTTTGAAATCCGTATGCAGCCAGGAACCTACCGTTTCTTTGAGCTTGTACGCTGAACGTTTTTCTCTCCTTTTGCCAGTCTTCACAGACTGGCTTTTTTCATGTACATTTTATTGACTTTGTGGTAAAATAAATATGGTATGTGTCTATGGCATACCATGCTCAAATGTTTTCATGTGCATAACAAGGAGATGCGAACATGACCAAGATTGATATTATTTCCGGTTTTCTGGGCGCTGGCAAGACCACGCTCATCAAAAAACTGCTCACCGAAGCGCTCAAAGGCGAGCAGGTCGTGCTGATCGAAAATGAATTTGGCGAGATCGGCATTGACGGCGGCTTCCTGAAGGAAGCCGGCATCGTGATCAACGAAATGAACTCCGGCTGCATTTGCTGTTCTCTGGTGGGCGATTTCGGCGAGGCGCTGCGCGAAGTAATCGAAACCTATCACCCTGATCGTATTTTGATCGAGCCCTCCGGCGTCGGCAAGCTGTCCGATGTGATCCATGCCGTAGAAGGCGTAGCCAAGGATATGCCCGTGGAGCTGGACAGCTTTGTGACTGTAGCGGATGTGGCCAAGTGCAAAATGTACATCAAGAACTTTGGCGAGTTCTTCCTGAATCAGATTGAGCATGCCGGCGCCATCATTCTGAGCCGCACACAGAATGTATCCGAAGAAAAATTGGCAGCTGCTGTGGCGCTGCTGCGCGAGCATAACGAAAAGGCACGCATTCTGACCACGCCCTGGGATGAACTGACCGGCTCGCAGATGCTGGTCGCCATGGAGGAAGGACATTCCCTGTCTCAGCAGATGATGAAGGAGATCGAGGAAGCGCACCATCACCACCATGAGCATGATGAGCATTGCGAGTGCGGCTGTCATGACCATGAACACCATCACGAGCATGAACATCATCACCATGAGCATGATGAGCATTGCGAGTGTGGCTGTCATGACCATGAACACCATCATGAGCATGAACATCATCACCATGAGCATGATGAGCATTGCGAGTGCGGCTGCCATGAACACCATCACGAGCATGAACATCATCACCATGAGCATGATGAGCACTGCGAGTGCGGCTGTCATGACCATGAACACCATCATGAGCATGAACATCATCATGAGCATGAACATCATCACCATGAGCATGATGAGCACTGCGAGTGCGGTTGCCATGACCATGAACACCATCATGAGCATGAACATCATCACCATGAGCACGATGAACACTGCTCTTGCGGCTGCCATGACCATCACCACCATCATCACCATGCCGATGAAGTTTTCACCAGCTGGGGTCGTGAGACCATCCGCAAATACAGCCGCGAAGAAATTGAAATGGCCCTCAATGGCCTGCAGGATGAGAAGGTGGGTACTGTGCTGCGAGCCAAGGGCATTGTTCCTTGCGTGGATGGCGGCTGGATCCACTTTGACTATACGCCCGGCGAACCCGAAGTTCGCATGGGTGCGGCGGATTACACCGGCCGTCTGTGTGTGATCGGCGCAGAACTGAACGAAGCTGCAATCGCTGCACTTTTCTGTCTTAACTAACAGGAGGAGAACCAAATGGCTGTTCCTGCATATATCTTTGCCGGTTTTCTGGAAAGCGGCAAAACCACCTTTATCGAAAGCATCCTGCTGGATCCCGGCTTCACCCATGGCGAGCGCACGCTGCTCATCATGACCGAAGAAGGCGAAGTGGAAATTGACCCGAAGACCATCAAAAAATCCAAAACGATCGTTGAATCATTCGACGATCAGGAGGACATTACTGCAGAAGTCCTGCACAACCTGATCAAAAAGCACAAACCGGATCGCGTAATCATCGAGCTGAACGGCATGTGGGAGCTGGAGCAGTTTGTGGTGGATATCTCCCCCGTTGTGGAGGTTTTTGAGATTGTAACCACCGTGAACGGCGAAACGTTTGAAATGTATGCCAATAACATGGGCGCACGCATGCTTGAACACATTTCTGCCGCAGATATGATCGTGTTCAACCGCTGCGATGAGATCCGCAAGGCTCAGGTCCGCGCACGCAACATCAAGGCCATGAATCCCCGGGCTTCCATCTATTTTGAAAGCCCGGAAGGCGTTGGCGAAAGCTACGACGAGGGTCTGCCGCCTCCCTTTGATCTGGATGCCCCCATTGTGGAGATTGAGGACAAGGACTACGGCCTGTTCTATGTAGATGCGATGAATACCCCTGATCGCTACGAAGGCAAGACCGTTCGTTTCAAGGGACAGGTGTACCGCGGCAGCGATCTGCCCGGCAATGCTTTCGTACCGGGCCGCATGGCGAATGTATGCTGCGCAGATGATATCCGTTTCATTGGCTTTATCTGCAAGTGTCCCGCTGCCATGTTGCCTTTGGCGGATGATTGGGTAACCGTTACTGCCGAAATCAAGATTGAAAAAATGAAGCAATACCGCGGTGAAGGGCCTGTGCTGTACGCCAAGGCTGTTGAAAAGGCGGAAGAACCCGAAGTGGAAGTTGTGGAATTCAACTGATTGCAAAATGCCTGTCTGATTTACAGACAGGCATTTTTCTGTATACGCAGCCCCGAAACTATGCTATAATCAAGTCAGCTATTACAACTTCACAGGAGGTTTCCGCCATGCAAAACCGTCTGCAGCAATGGATCGATTTGTCACGCGATGCCCATATCATTATGCCCATCGACGAACGCGAAACCACCGACTATCGTTTGCGTCAAAAACCAGTGCTCGAAAGCCGCCTGCTGGATGACATGCAGTCGCTTGAGAACTGGAAAGCGCTCACACCTTATGCAAATCTTGCGTTATCCGATCAGCATGTGCTGGATGGCAAAACCAGCCTGAAATTTTCAGCCAAAAGCAATCTGCCCGCATGGCTGCCCGGGCGAGGCCTTGGGCGAATTTACGCCGAGCCAGGCGCCATGCGTGTGATCGATCATGAAAACTGGGAAGAATGGAACCGTCTGTCCATTTGGGTCTGGCCTCATGTTCCAGGTATGAAATCCCTTTGCGTTCGTGTTCAGCTCTACAACGAAGGCGAACACCCTGTGCCGGATAAATATTTCCGTGAAGGTGCGCACAATGTAAATCTGAAGGCCGGTCAATGGAACCATATTACCGTGGAAATTCCCCATGTGCACCGCGACAACGTGGTGGGCCTTGCACTGGAATACGATATGTGCGGTCACGAAGTGGATACGGTGGATACCTGCGAATGGTATCTGGCCCGTCTGGAACTGCAAAAGGTGAACGCTGATGTATGTGAAGGCTGGATTCCCGGCGATGGGCGCATCGCATTCAGCGGCAGCGGTTACCTGCCCGGCGAAACCAAGCAGGCCATCGCCTCCGATTCATTGAAAGCTGATGTTTTCCGCGTTATCGAAACCGATACAGGTCGTGAAGTACTCCGAAAAACGGTGGAACGCAGAGATGGACTATCCATCATGGATTTCAGCGAAGTCACTGCGGTCGGTCGTTATTTGCTGATTGCGGGTGATACCAGTACGCGCGCCTTTGATATCTCCCCCAATGTGTGGGATGCTTCCATCTGGAAAGTACTTAACTTCTATCTGTCTCAGCGCTGCGGCATGGAAATTCCCGGCAAGCACCGCGCCTGCCATGCGGATCTTTTGCTCAGGCATCCCGATGGTCGTGCCATCGTAGCCAACGGCGGCTGGCATGACGCTGCTGATCTGGCGCAGGGCATGAACAATACAGCGGATGGAACGGCTGCGCTGTTCCTGCTGGCCCGTTCGCTGGAAAACAGTGAAGGCCTGCGTACCCGCCTGCATGACCGTGTGTTGGAGGAAGCTCGCTGGGGGCTGGATTACGTGCTCAAGGTACGCTTTGGAGATGGATACCGTTCTTCCTACTCCTCCACTTCCATCTGGACGGACGGAATCATTGGCACCGAGGATGACATCGTCTCCATTCCTACCACCAGTCCGTTTACCAATTTTGTATCCGCCTATGCCGAAGCCATCGGCGCCTATGCCCTGCGTGAAATTGATCCCGTACTTTCACGTTACGCTCTCCGCATTGCCAGAGAAGACTTTGGTTTTGCTGAAGCCGGCAGCAAAGAGGATGCGGCGCTGCCTTTCAACAACGATCCCGGTCAGGCTGAAGTCAAGCTGTATGCAGCTGCGGTAAGTGCTGCCGCCGAACTGGCCCGTGCCGGTCTTGCTGAATTTGAGGAGATCGCCGCACGTTATGCGCGTCTGCTGATGGAATGCCAGCAAACAGAATATCCCGAGTGGGACAAGCCTATCCGCGGCTTCTTCTGGAGCGATCGGGCGCATCGCATGCCCTGGCATCATGCTCATCATTCCTTTGAACAGTACCTTACCGCTGGTCTTTCCGCGCTTTGTGACATTTTGCCCACCCATCCGGACCGTCCTCTGTGGGTGAATGCGCTCAAATTATACTGCGAATACAGCAAAACAGCCGCCTGCTACAGCACGCCCTGGGGAATGCTGCCTGAAGGTATTTACCACGAGGATGAAGCCATTCACTATCCTGAAGAAACGCTGGCAGGGATCATCGCCGGTGACGAAGAGAATCTGCGCGCTTTCAAGCAGCAGGTCCACAAAGGCATTCCTCTCGGCAGCGGCTACTACCTCCGCCGCTTCCCGGTCTGGTTCTCCTTCCGCGGCAACCTGAATGTAATGCTATCTCAAGCCACTGCGCTTGCTGCAGCTGCCAATGTTGTTGGTGATGCAGAAGCTCTTTCTCTGGTGCAGCGTCAGCTGGAATGGACGGTGGGCAAGAACCCGTTTGCCCAATCTCTCATTACCGGCGAAGGATATGAATGGACGGATGAATATGCTGTGCAGCCCGGTCAATCCATCGGTCAGATGCCCGTGGGCATTCAGTCGTTGGATGACAATGATGCTCCCTATTGGCCGCAGGTATGTACTGCTACCTACAAGGAAGTGTGGATCTGCCCCGCCAACAAGTGGATGTGGGTCATGGCGCACGTGTTTGCACATGCATAAGTTTTCCCCGGCGTAAGCCGGGGATTTTTGCTGCATTTCATGTTGAAACAAACCATTTTCTCTGCTTTTCAATCAGAGCATTTTCCTGTATAATAAAAATATCTGTGACACACGAAAGAGGGATACCATGCTTTTCCTGATTCTTGCTATCCTTGGCGGTTCCATGCTTTCCATTATGATGCGTATGAGCGAAGGCCGTGTCAGTTCCAAAATCAGCATGCTCGCCGTTAACTATATCACCTGCATGCTTCTTTGCGCTGTTTACATGGATTTCAATCTGGCCATCGGTTCGGAAGGCAGCGGATTTACGCTTGGCCTGGGCATGATTACAGGCGTCTTTTATGTTGTGTCTCTGTTGCTGATGCAGCTCAACATTCGCAAAAACGGTGTGATTCTTCCTTCTGTTTTTTCACGTTTGGGCGGTTTGCTGGTTCCGCTGGCTGTTGCTATTTGTTTTTTTGACGAATCTCCTACGATCCTCCAAATTATTGGCGCTGTTATTGCAGGAGGCGCCATGATAGCCATTAATGCCGGACCCGAAAAAACTTCTGACGCTTCCATTCTTCCCTTGCTTGCCCTGCTTCTTTCTGATGGATTTGCCACCACCATGTCCACCATCTATGAAAAGCTTGGCGCAAGTGAACTGAACACACAGTTTTTGTTTTACACATTCGCAACGGCGCTGCTCATTTGTATCGTACTGATCCTGAAAAACAAAGAACGCCTGGGCTGGCCTGAAATACTGTTTGGACTGAGTATCGGTATCCCCAATTTTTACGCCTCCCGTTGTCTTCTTCAGGCGCTGGAAAACATTCCTGCCGTCATTGCCTATCCTACACGAGGCGTTGCCTGCATTGTAGTGGTTTCACTGGCCGGTATTTTACTGTTCCGTGAACATCTGCACAAGCGGCAGTGGGCTGCCATTGGCGCCATTCTGATTGCTGTTGCACTTTTGAATATCTAGGAGGGAAAATCGTGAAACGAACTGACATCAACATCCGCGATCCCTTTGTATTGGTACACGAGGGCAAATATTATCTGTATGGTACGCGCGGCGCTACCTGCTGGGGTGAAGCAGATGGCTTTGACGTGTATGTAAGCACAGATCTTGAGAACTGGGACGGTCCTCACGTATGTTTCCAGAACGATGGTACCTTTTGGGCAACCATGAACTATTGGGCTCCTGAAGTTCATGTATGGCAGGGCGCGTTTTATATGTTCGCCAGCTTCAAACATCCTGATGTCTGCCGCGGCACCGCCATTTTGCGGGCCGAAAGCCCTATGGGGCCCTTTTCTCCGCATTCCAACGGCCCTGTTACGCCTCCCGAATGGGAGTGTCTTGACGGAACCATGTATGTAAGCGAAGACGGCAAACCCTATATGGTATTCTGCCACGAATGGGTACAGATTTGCGATGGTGAAATTTGCGTTATGGAGCTGACAGATGATCTTCACGCTGCAGCAGGAGAACCGAAGGTACTGTTTCATGCAAGCGAAGTTTCCTGGGGTAAGGCGATTACGCACTCCAGCGGCAAGCCTGCCTGGGTGACGGATGGTCCGTTCCTTTGGCGTACACCGAACGGTACGCTGCTTTGCCTGTGGGCCAGTTTCAGCGAAGGCGGTTACACACAGGCCGTAGCGGTTTCCGATAACGGCAATATCGATGGTCAGTTTTCTCATATTGAGCCGCTGTTCTGGAATGACGGCGGACACGGCATGCTATTCCGTGCATTGGACGGCCAACTTTACCTGACACTGCACAGTCCCAACAAGCATCTGGAAGAGCGCCCCTGTTTCTATCCGCTAGCCGAAAAGCCGGACGGGCTGGTTCGCCTTTAACCGCAGAAAGGATTTATGATGAAACAATCATTGCAAACCATTGTCCGCAAAGCCGGAGAACTGATTCTGAATGCAGAAGCATTTCGTGTGGAGCAGAAAGAAGGACATGCTAATTTTGTGACCAGCGTGGATGAAGAAGTGCAGCGTTTTCTGATTGCCGAACTGCAGCAGTTGCTGCCCGGTTCCTGCATCATCGGCGAAGAGCAGGAGAATGAAGCGCTGACTGATGCGCCCACCTGGGTAATTGATCCTCTGGACGGCACCACCAATTTTATTCACAGCTATCGTTTTTCCGCCATCAGTGTTGCACTGCTTGAAAATCGTATGCCTGTGTTGGGTGTAGTGTACCAGCCTTACACGAATGAACTTTTCTTCGCAGAAAAAGGCAAGGGCGCCTGCTTGAACGATCACCCCATTCACGTTTCCAATACCTCCATTGACCATGCGCTTATTGGTTTTGGCACTTCGCCTTATAACGTTGAACTGGCCGATAAAAGCATGAAGGCTGCTTTGTACTTTTTGCAGCACGCAGCGGATGTAAGGCGTTGTGGTTCTGCAGCGCTGGATTTGGCCTATGTGGCCGCCGGACGCCAGGATGTGTATTTTGAACTGATCCTGCGTCCGTGGGATTATGCCGCTGGTTCGCTGCTGGTTCAGGAAGCAGGCGGATGCTTTGCCATGCCTGAACTGGAAGAAGCCGATTACGGCCGCTCAACAGCAGTGTTGGCTGCCAATCCCGAATGTATGAAAATAGCCGCAGAATGGCTCAAACCATTCTGGGGTTAAAATAGTGAACCTCTATGTGAAAGGAGAACAAAGCCATGCAACCGCTTATCTATCATGAGAACATTCAAACGCTGCATGTAAACACCCTGCCCAATCACGCCTACTTCATTCCGCACAGCATCCGTGAAAGCGCTCTCAGCCTGCGCCGCACAAATTCAGACCGCTTCCTGCTGCTGAACGGTGACTGGGGCTTTAGTTTCTACAACAGCGTTCTGGATCTGCCTGAAAACTTCCTGGAGGTTCCCTCCGCCGACAAGATGCCCGTTCCTGCTGTATGGCAGTGCCACGGCTACGATAAGCACCAGTATACCAACGTCCTCTTCCCGATCCCTTTTGATCCCCCCTACGTGCCTGCGGAAAACCCCTGCGGCCTGTACACCCGCTGTTTCCAGTACCGTAAAACGGAAGGCAAGCGTCAGACGCTGTGCTTTGAAGGCGTGGACAGCTGCATGTATGTGTGGCTGAACGGTCAGTTCGTGGGTTATTCTCAGGTCTCTCACAGCACGTCTGAATTCGATATTACCGAATTTGTAACCGATGGATGCAACGTGCTCAAGGTTCTTGTGCTCAAGTGGTGCGACGGCACCTATTGGGAAGATCAGGACAAATTCCGTACCACCGGTATTTTCCGCGATGTGTACGTGCTGACCCGTGAAGAAGCCTGTGTCACAGATTATACGGTTCAGACGCTTCTCTCCGTAGATCTGAAGGAAGCAGAAATCCGCGTAGAAACTGAAGTAAGCGGCGACATTCCCGTAGCCTGCGAGCTGCTTGACGCCCGTGGTGAAATGATCGCCGCTGGCGAAACCGCAAACGGCGTTTTCGCCTACCGTCTGCAGAATCCCCGTCTGTGGAGTGCGGAATCCCCCTATCTGTACAAACTGGTTCTGCACTGCGGCGCGGAATGGATTGTGGATGAAGTAGGCGTTCGTGATATTCACGTTGAAAATGGTGTTGTCATCCTTAACGGTCAGAACATCAAGTTCCGCGGCGTCAACCGCCACGACAGCGATCCTCTGCTCGGCCCTGCCGTAGGCGAAAAGGAAATGCTTCGCGATCTGGAAGTAATGAAACTTCACAACGTGAACGCCATCCGCACCAGCCACTATCCCAACGCCCCTGAATTCCTGCACATGTGCGACCGCTACGGCTTCTACATTATCGACGAAGCAGACAACGAAGCTCACGGCGTTGTTTTCAAAGACGGCGGCTGGAAAGGCAATTATAACCATTTCGCCAATGATATTGCCTATGCCGATGTCTATATGGATCGTGTCCAGCGCTGCGTAACCCGCGACAAGAACCGTCCCTGCGTGGTTATCTGGTCCATGGGCAACGAATCCGGCCATGGTATTTGCCTTGACAAGTGCATTGAATGGACCAAGAAATATGATCCCACCCGCCTGACCCACAACGAACGATCCTCTTTCCCGCCGGAAGGTTCCGAGTTCCACGGCGAATATCTGGACCTCTACAGCCGTATGTATCCGGGTGTAAACGCCATTGACGCCTACTTTGAACAGTTGGAAACAGGTATTCCCGCACCGGAACAAACCGGACGTTATTATGTTTCTCCAGGCATCGTGGACAAGCCCTACGTCCTTTGCGAATACTGCCATGCCATGGGCAATGGTCCCGGAGATCTGGAGGATTACTTCCAATGCTTCGAACGCCATCCCGGCCACTGCGGCGGTTTCATCTGGGAGTGGTGCGATCACGCCTTCTATATGGGCACCACTGTTGACGGCCGCAAAAAGTACTTCTACGGCGGCGATTACGGCGAATTCCCGAACGACGGCAACTTCTGCATGGATGGTCTGGTCTATCCTGACCGCACGCCTCACACCGGCCTGATTGAGTTCAAGAATGTCATGCGTCCCGCGCGTATCAGCGCAGTGGATCTGCCCAAGGGCCGTTTTGAGATCTGGAACCTTTACGATTTCAATAATCTGGCTGATACCGTGGAAATCCGCTATACCCTGCGCCGCAACGGTCAGGATGTGGCCACGGGCGTTGTCCCTCAGGAACTGCTGAATGTGGCTCCGCATGCCCGCGTGGAAATCACGCTGGATGAGCCTGGTTTGGCTGTGCCGGATACTGCTATCTACTTTGAAACCTTCCTGCTCAAGGGCACCGCGCTGGTTCCTGCCGGTCACCGCGTAGGCACCGAGCAGGTTGGCGAACAGGTTTATACTCCCGTTCTGCCCGTGATTGACGGCGGTGAAATCCGCATCAGCGAAGAAACCCGCTACATCGTCATCCAGAACGATAAGTTCCGTTACCTGTACAACAAGCAGCACGTGAGCTTTGATAAGCTGGTGTTCGGCGGCTTTGCTCTGCTGGAGAAGCCCATGACCTTCAATATCTGGCGCGCCCCCACGGACAACGACCGCAACATCCGCCGCGAATGGAGCGCTTTTGCATATGATCGTATCATTCCTCGCGGCTATGAAACGACCGTCAGCACCGAAAATGGCGTTTGCACGCTGACCACCAAATTTGCAATCAGCGCGATCTTTACGCACAACCTGGTAGAAGGAACCGTAAAGTGGCACATCGCTCCCAGCGGCGCTATCACGGTGGATGTACAGGCAGACGCCCGTGAAGGCATGCCTTTCCTGCCGCGTTTCGGCCTGCGCATGTTCCTGGCCAAGTGCATGACCAATGTAGAATACTTCGGCTACGGGCCCTATGAAAGCTACATCGACAAGCGCCGCGCAAGCAGCAAGCACCTGTACCAGAGCAATATCTGGAAGATGCATGAGAACTATCTGAAGCCCCA
The DNA here is from genome assembly GCA_017547285.1 of Clostridia bacterium. Lineage (GTDB taxonomy): Bacteria > Bacillota > Clostridia > Christensenellales > Aristaeellaceae > Limiplasma. Next base: position 33,066 of record JAFYQB010000040.1, on the reverse strand, counting down.
GGAGAACGGCAGTCACCACGATTGCTCCTATGTGCGTGTAACCGGCGCTGCCGGCCTGACGGTTACCGGCGAAAGCTTCTCCTTCAACGCTTCTCCCTACACACAGGAAGAACTGACCAACAAGGCGCACTCCTACGAGCTGGAACCCTGTGGAAGCACCGTTCTGTGTGTGGACGCTTTGCTGGCAGGCATTGGCTCCAACAGCTGCGGCCCGCAGCTCCTGGAACAGTACCGTCCCGGTACCAAGATCGATTTCACCTGCACCCTCACCCCTGAAAACATCGGCTAACAACGAACCAAGCCGCGCGTACTGCATGGTACGCGCGGCTTTTGTTATGATGTAACTTTCTGATAGATTTGTTCAACGGCCTCTTCCAGCGTGATTTCCTGCGTCAGAATGGTTTCCGGGATCATGGGAAGAACATCTTTTTCACGCCACCAGCGGCGCATATCAGCTTCGCCAAAATCATTATGGTTGGCCTTGGTCTGATGGCGAAGGAGCGTTTCTTCAAAGGGCAGATCATAGTAATACGCATAGATCTCTTTCCCGAACAACTCCGCACACACGTCAAACAGTTCCCGATATTCTTTGGAGTCCAGCACACCCTCCAGAATAGTAACCTGTGAATGCTCTTTGCCGTATCTGACCAGTTCAATCAGCAAAGGCTGGGAAGCAGCAATTCCGTCCTTCCCCCACACATGAAGCATCTGCATCCGAACCATATCATGAGAAATCAGCATGGTGTTAAAGCCAAAACGCTTTTGCAGCACCCTGGCCGCACTGGTTTTTCCGCTCCCGGAATTGCCGCGCAGAAGGATCAGCTTGTTCATGCCATCAGGTCGTCCAGCATGGCCAGCGCGACCGCATAAATGCGGAAGGCCGTCATGGCATTATCAAGGAAAAGCACTTCGTCTCTGCCGTGCGCACCGCCGTGCCCTTCAGGCAGGAAACTCATATCATGCTCCACACCACGCAATCCTCCGCCGAAAGAAATGGCATTGGGTACAACGCGGGAATAAGTGCCGCCGCCCATGGTGTAGGGTTCATCATCACGACCGGTTACTTCTTTGTAGATTTCCTGCAAGGCTGCAACGCGAGAATCTGTTTTGGGCAGATAGAAGGGTTCCGTAGCATCCAAATACTCAATGGTGAAGCCGCGTTCTGTCCAGTTGGCTTCCAGTTTGGGCACAACATCCGCCTTGCACAGCGTTACGCAGTAACGGCTGTCCGCACACAGGTGCAGTACGCCATTTTTCAGATGAACAACGCCATAGACCAGCGTGAGTTTGCCGGACTCTTCATCCTCATAGGGAATCCCTTCACTTACACCGTGCGCGTCGGAGGTGAGCTCCGCTACTTCACGAATTGCTTTCGCACAACTGCCTTCCAGAATGTTCATCTTGCAAAGCGCCTCAGCCAGAACGGCAATCGCATTCACGCATCCATCCGGAGATGCCGCATGACCGGAACGTCCGTGCGCCGCAATGCGCACTCCTTCGCTGCAGATTTCGATGGTGATACGCTGCTTCAGTTCATCTTCAAGCTGCTCCAGCGCCGAATACACCTTGGTTTCCTCTGCGCGAACCGTGCATCCGGCCCAATCAGGAATTACATTGCGAACAGAACCGGCATCCAGCTGAATCAAATTACCTTCGCATGGAATAGCAAGATTAGCATCTACCGAGCCCTTCTGGCCGTAATTCACAGGGAACGCAGCATCGGGCACCAGAGAGAATTTTGGAAATGCAACGCCGTTTTCCACAAGATATTTCATGTCCTGCATGCCGGTTTCTTCACTGCTGCCGCACAGCAGACGCAAGCCATGTTTGAGTTCCCATCCCAATTCTCTGAGCATGCGCATGGCAAACAGCGCAGTAACAGCAGCGCATTTGTTGTCGCTCACACCGCGGCCAATCAGCACATCATGTTCCGACACGTAGGTTGCGCCATAGGGCGGATAGACCCATCCATCGCCAACTGGCACCACATCCAGATGGGCAATCATGCCAATAGCCTCCAGAGGATCGCCCATTGAAACCGAAACGGCATAGCCGTCGTGATCCTGCACGTCAAATCCGTAATGGGTTCCGCGCTCCATCATGTAATCCAGCACGCGGCGGCAATCCTGTCCAAAGGGCGCACCGGGCTGCGCTTCGTCTGCACGGCTGACGGACGGAATGCGGGCAAGGCCCTGCACTTCGCTGATATATTCTTCTTTATGCGCTTCGATCCATGAAGCCGCTTTTTCGAGCAGTTCTGTATAAGCTTTTTTCATTGGAATCCCTCCTTGCTGTCTATTATACCGCCAAAACGATTTGAAAGCATCCCCTGTACTGGCTTTTTGATGCACTTTATGCTACACTACAAGTAAAGAGTCATTTATCGTTTGAAAGGAGTCTGTGCTATGGAATATATTGCAAACACAAATCGTTACGATACCATGCAGTACCGCCGTGTTGGCAAGAGCGGTCTTAAACTGCCTGCTATTTCGCTGGGGCTTTGGCATAATTTTGGCAATATTACGCCCTTTGGCGTACAGCAAAGCCTGCTTCGCACCGCCTTCGACAATGGTATTACGCATTTTGATCTTGCCAACAACTACGGCCCGCCTTACGGTGAAGCCGAACGAAATTTTGGCATCCATATGCTGCGCGACTGGAAACCGTATCGTGATGAACTGATCATTTCCACCAAGGCCGGATATGATATGTGGCCGGGCCCCTATGGCAATTTCGGCAGCCGCAAATACCTGATCTCCAGTCTGGATCAGAGCTTGAAACGCATGAATCTGGATTATGTGGATATTTTCTATCATCATCGTCCGGATCCCGAAACGCCAATCGAGGAAACCATGGGCACGCTCGAGCAGATTTTGCGCAGTGGAAAAGCGCTGTATGTGGGTATTTCCAATTATAAAGCCGATCAGACCGAAGCCGCCGTCAAAGCACTCGGAACGCTCGGCTCTCACCTGCTGATCCATCAGCCCAGTTATTCCATGCTGAATCGCTGGATCGAATCGCCCGTAGAAGGATACGGCAGCCTGAAGGATGTACTCACCCGTGAAGGCGTGGGCTGCATTGCTTTTGCACCGCTGCAAAACGGTATTCTGACCGGCAAATATCTGAACGGTATTCCTTCTGATTCACGTGCAGCACACGATCCGCGTTATCTCAAGCCTTCTGCGATCACCGAAGAAAAGCTGGATAAGGTGCGTAAGCTAAATGCCATTGCTGAAGCGCGAGGCCAGAAGCTGGCTCAGCTGGCGCTGCAGTGGGTGCTGCGCGATCCTACCGTTACATCCGCTCTGATTGGCGCAAGCAAACCAGAGCAGATCATCGAAAACGTTGCCGCGTTGAATTTCCCTGCATTGCGCCCGGAAGAGCTGCGTGCAATCGAAGAAATCCTGAAATAATACAGCAAAGGGCATGGACTTCTCCATGCCCCTTGTTTATTTCGCCCACTTTCCAGGTGTTATACCGGTCTCCTGCCTGAATTGCCGAATGAAATGAAACGTACTGCCATACCCAAGCAAATCGGTAACCTGCGCAACTGACAAGCCCTGTGCAAGCAGGTTTTTGGCTTTTTCAACCCGCATCAGGATCAAGTCACGCCCGGGAGAAATGGAAAACAAACGTCTGTAAAGCGGATACAAACGTGATACGCTGATGTTGACGCGTTTGGCCATCATTTCATTGGTCCAGGGCCATTCAGGATGCTGGATCATCACAGCACGAAGTTCGCGCAGGTGATCCGCCGTTGCCTGCAAAACAGGCTGCGATGCGGATCCTGCAGCTTGTCTGGCAACGATGATCCACAATTCAGTCAGCAGCGTATCGATACAGCACTCCCAATGATCATTCCGCGCAAAGAACTCCGCCTCCAGTCGGGCAATACGTTCTGTGATCTGCAGACTCTGGGCCATATGGTATAGCGTATTTGTTTTCAGGCCTACCTCTTCAAGCGCTTCTTCCACATTTCCTGTCATGTGCATCCAGTCATGCAAGAGCGGGCCTTCGCTGTAAAATTCATGTCCTTTCCTGGGAGAAAAAACAATCAGGCTGCCGGAAGGAGCCTCCCGTTTCTGTCCGTCATACCACAGGATCACAGGGGATAAAAAGTGCAAAAGTACATAATCTCCGGAACCTTCCGGCCTATTGAGCGTCATGCCGGCATTTTCATGCCAGTTATGTCGAATGCGTTCCAGCTTCATCCGCATGTCACCACCCTGAATTCAGAATAATACAGCCGATAGGATATGTCAATATTTCACCGGGATTGTTGCTTGTCAAACGTCTCTTTTTCAACTACAATACAAATAACATCATCCTAATCAATACAGGAGTTGAATGCAAATGAATACCATTCCCCGTCCGGAATATCCACGTCCCCAGTTTGTACGTCCCGGCTGGATGAACCTGAACGGTATCTGGCAATTTGAAATCGATCACGGCGCCTCTGGACGTGCCCGTGGCCTGGTGGAAAAAGAAGAGCTGAACAGCCGTATTCTGGTACCCTTCTGCCCCGAAAGTGACCTTTCAGGCGTAGGCTATAAGGATTTTATGCTGGCTGTTTGGTATCGGCGCACTTTTACCCTGCCCAGGGAAGCCATGGGCAAGCGCGTGTTTCTGCACTTCGGCGCAGTTGATTACAAATGCGAAGCATGGGTCAATGGTCAGTCTGTAGGCGTTCACGAAGGCGGCTACGCATCCTTTGCCTTTGAAATTACCAGCGTACTCAAAGAAGGCGAAAATACGCTGGTGATCTGCGCTGACGATGACCAGCGTCACGGCCGCCAGCCCTATGGCAAGCAGTGCTATGACTATCATTCCTGTGGATGCAGCTATACCCGTACCACCGGTATTTGGCAGACTGTATGGCTGGAGTGGGTACCTGAGGTATTCATCAAATCCACCCGAATGATCCCCGATGCCGCAAATGGTTCCATTTATGTAGACGCTTTGATTGATGGAAATGCTTTGGGCGGCACGCTGAAAGCCTGCGCCAGCTTTGAAGGTCAGCCTGCTGGCTGTACCGAAACCAAAATGGACGGCAATCACGCCAAATTGACGCTGAAAGTGGATGATCCCAAGCTGTGGACGGTTGGTGAGCCGAATCTCTACGACCTGAAGCTCACACTTTGCAAGGGCGAATAGATTCTTGATGCTGTGGACAGCTACTTTGGTCTGCGCACCATTTCCTTTGATGGCAAGAAGTGCCTGCTCAATGGTAAACCGGTCTTCCAGCGCCTGATTCTGGATCAGGGTTTCTATCCGGACGGCATCTACACCGCCCCCACGGATGAAGCCTTGAAGCACGATATCGAAATGTCCATGGCCATGGGCTTTAACGGTGCGCGTCTGCATCAGAAAGTTTTTGAGCAGCGTTTCCTCTACTGGGCAGATAAACTGGGCTACATCTGCTGGGGTGAAATGCCCAGCTGGGGCATCGAACCGTCCCATCCGCACACCATGACCATTTTCCTTCGCGAATGGCTGGAAGTGGTGGAACGCGATTTCAATGCGCCTTCCATTGTTGGCTGGTGTCCCTATAACGAAGTATGGAAAGAAAGCAACGAAGGCCTGCGCGAACTGACTTTGCAGATGACCTATCGCACCACCAAGGCAATGGATCCCAGTCGTCCCTGTATCGATACAAGCGGCGGATACCATGCTGAAACCGATATTTATGATACGCATGACTATGAGCAGGATCCTGAAATTTATGCCAAACGCTATCAGCCCGGCGCCGAGCTCTACGACCATTTTGCCCGTCACCAGCATTATGATGGCAAGCTGCCTATGTTCGTAAGCGAATACGGCGGTATCCGCTGGACGGACGATGCATCTGGCTGGGGATACGGCAAGGGCCCCGAAAGCGCTGAGGAGTTCATCAGCCGCTACAAGGGCCTGACCGAAGCTCTGCTCGGCAATCCCGAGCATATGGGATTCTGCTATACGCAGCTGACCGACGTGGAACAGGAACAGAATGGTTTGTATACCTACCAGCGTGTTGCCAAATTCCCGCCTGAAGTGATTGCTGCCATCAATACCCAAAAAGCAGCGATCGAAGAATAACAACATAGACAAACACCCCTGATATTCAGGGGTGTTTGCTTATTTATCAGCGTTGCATCATTCAGCCGCTTCCATAACAGCCACTACTTTCTGTTCAGCATCCACAGAGCAGAGAAGGCCGGTGATGCTTTCCACGCTGTTTACAGAAACGTACAAAATATCTTCAGCTCTGTACAGGGAGCGGTCCGGAACGAGCTGAGGTTCATCATTGCAGTACAACTGCAGGTCGACAGGTTCGCCGTACTGGTTTTCCGTATGTGTAAAGCGCACCAGATTCATCCCGGCTGCAAAGGCGTATTCGTCCAGTTCCAGAGAAGAAGACGAGATGACATTGATCCCTGCTTCTTTCATGATCAAAAGCAGCGGAACATAGATTTTGTCGCCCTGCTGAAAGAGTTTGGCCTGAGGCTGCGTACCATTCACATGAAGCTGATAATCCTGTAATTCCAGCATCGGAAGCGCCTGTGCAGTCGGCTTTGGCGTAGCGGTTGGCACGGGCGTAGCTGTCAGGATCGGAACGGGGGTTCCCTCCGGCGCAGGAGTGGGCGTCAGCGCAACCGCAAGCTGCGTTTCAATCGTCGGTTCGGGCGTCGGTTCGCCCTGAGGCATACGAATTTCCCTGCTTTCAAACAGTACGGTCAGCGTACGGCGTCCGGCAATTCCATCCACCGTGAGGCCGTGCATATACTGGAAACGTTCCACTGCCATGCGGGACTGGTTTCCGTATGCACCGTCGATTTCTCCTGTATAGTAACCGTACTCCTGTAATTTTTCCTGCATAGCACGAACATTGGCGCCTTTATCGCCCACCTGCAATGTTTTATACGCAGGATTAGGGGTTATATCAATCGTAGGCACCGGTGTGGCAGGCACTGTAGGTGTAGGCGTAACCTGTGTATAGGCAGCGGCATAATCCGGCGTTTCCGGAATGGCGCTTGGTTCCGGAGCTGTTTGAACAGAGGTTGCAAACACCAGCGACATATATACCAGCAAAGTCTGAAGCAGATCCATTCTGTCTGTCCTCCTTGAACGAACGCTGAAATCACTTTATAGCATATCACAGTCTGCGCCCATTGACAAGAAACAAAAAAGAGGTAAGATGAATGTTACAGTAGTTGATAAGGAGCTGTCATTATGATCCTTGGGCACCCTGATTTTTCTGTGTCACCAGCAGGTTTGCACCCTTCCGGTCAAAGTCTGTTTGTTCACTTTTCCAATGGTAAGATCCTGCTTAACAAAAACGAGCTTCCGCTTTGGAAAGCGGTTCAGCCATCTCTTCCGCAGAATTTTCTGCCGTTTGAACTGGCGCATGCAGGGAAAACAGCCATTTTTTCTGCACATCCATATACGGAACTGATCATTCCGGAAAAAGACGGACTTCGGTATCAGTCGGTTGACATTTTCAGAAGCATGCCGCTGGAGCAGGCGTCCTTGATTGCTTCCTGTCTTCATCTGTGGCGCTGGTACGAAAACAATCGTTTTTGCGGCCGATGCGCCTCTCCCCTTATGCCGGATCCCAGCGAACGTGCACTGCGCTGTACCGCTTGCGGAAATTTGCTTTTTCCTGCTATCGCCCCTGCTGTTATCGTGGCTATTACCTGCGGTGACCGCATTCTGCTTGCCAAAAACCATCGTCATCAGCATTATGCTCTGATTGCTGGTTATGTGGAGGTAGGAGAAACGCTGGAACATGCGCTCCGCCGCGAAGTAATGGAAGAAGTAGGCCTTGAAATCCATGATATACGCTATCTCGGCGATCAGCCGTGGGGAATCAGCGGTTCGCAGATGTTTGCCTTTCACGCAAAGGCCGATGATACCAAACCCATTCGCATTCAGGCCAGTGAACTGAAAGATGCCCGCTGGTTCTGCCGCGAGGATGTTGAACCCCTCCCGCACAAGGTGAGCATTGCCTATGAGCTGATTGAACGGTTCCGCGATGGTACGTTGGAGGAGGAACGCGAATAATGATCGCCTATCATGTGGTAACAGACAGGCCCATGACAGTCGGGCAAAAAATCCTGTTTGACGAAAACCATCACAGCGGCGTTTATCAAAGAGTTCAGGATAAACTGGAAGCGGTCCGTCAAATTTATGCCGATCCCGATGCTTACTGCGCAGAAAACCTGGAACATCATACGGCTGTCGCGCTGCGAGAACTGGCTATGGAAGAGATCCGTCTGAAGAAATATCCTCACTATCCTTCCAGAATGAGCTGTCTTTATGTTTCTGAAACATTGGAGGAAGCTCAAAAATGGGCCGCATTCTTTGCAAAATCAGGCCGCCCTACCTATGCCATTGTAAAACTGCGTATTGATGGCCATTGTTTCGCCGGCGATGCATCCAGGTGTTTTCGGGGAACTCCGGATAAGCAGCTCAACCTTCATCTGGCTGAACAGTATTGGAACCCCCAAGCCGCTCCGCAGCAAAGCAACCCCGTAACAGAGTGGCTGGCAAATGGACAAATCACAGTACTGAAAATCATTCAGGAAATCAACGCCAACCTTTGAAAAAAGCAAGCAGACAGAAGCCTCGCCTTCTGTCTGCTTGCTTTTTTAGGAAAGATGTCGGAGTGCCTCAGCTCTATGGTTCCTGTTCGGAACCTAAACATCTGCTTTTACCGAAACAGTTTTTCCAGTTCTTCGTATTTTTCATGGGTAATCAGCGCATCATGTTGTGTACCTTCCAGCCGCACCACATAAGTCCAACGCCCATACGGCGAAATATCTTTGATATGATTCAGGTTGATAATATAGCTTTTGTGGCAGCGAAAGAAAACGTCCGCCGGCAGGCGTTCTTCCATTTCGCTCAGTGTATCGCTGGTTACATAACGTTCATTTTCAGAGGTGTACAGTACTGTGGAACGTTCCTCGCGCTGAATCAGAAGAATATCCTGCAAATCTACAAATGTAACGCCATCACGGTGTCTGAGCATCATCCTGCCGGATACAACACGAGGCGTCATAACAGGTGCAGCCGCATTGCGGCCTGCGCGTGCAAGAAGGCGTTCTCGAACACGTTCCAGCGTCTGAATGACCCGTTCCACCTTGAAGGGTTTGATCAGATAATCAAACGCATACACCTCAAATGCTTCACCCATGTAGCTGTCGTGCGCGGTGGCAAAAATAATCACAATATTGGGATCCAGATCCTGTATGGCACGTGCGCACTCTACGCCGGTCACTTCGGGCATTTCCACATCCAGAAACACGACATCCGGTTTCAGCTTTTCTACCAGTTCAATCGCAGTTCTGCCATCGCCCGCTTCAGCCACCAGCACAAAATCTTCTACACGTTCTACGATCTTGCGCATGATGGTACGCATGCCCATATCATCATCTGCGATCAATACCCGCAGGTCTTTCATGCTCGTATCCCTTTCTGGTTTTATCAAACATCAACGCCTTCTTGTACGCTGCACGGGCCGTGTCAGAATTTCGCTCATCACTACGCCCTGCATCAGGCCGCGCGAGGAAAAGTCCACCAGCGGCTCACGCCCGATCTCGCCTGCATATACGCTTGCAGGCTCGGGTTTTGTTTCCCGTACATGTTCCAGCTCCGGTTCGCAAATACATTCGCCTTCCGTACTGTCAGATGACATACTGCCCCGAAACGGTTCTTCCGCTGAAAAAGACGGCTGAAAAGTTCCTTCACCCTCGACAGTCTGTACGGCTGTTTGCGCAGCAAGTTCAGCGCGGCGCTTTTCCGCCTCTGCCCGAAGCTGCTCCAGGCGTCTGGCTCTGCGCTCCGCAGCATCCTCCTTAACCACAGAGGATGCGACCTGCTTCTTTGCTTTTTTATTCATTTTGAAGAATGCCCATCCAATGAGCGCCAGAATCAATAGACCGTCCATGCCGTGTTCACCTCCCGGTTCAACAGCATGCGCAGCCGCTTATGCAGCGGCTGCGCCGCAAGGGTTTTACTTTTTGGGATCTACAGGAGCGCTGGCTTTGGCAATGCCTTCGCGCATCGTGGTATCAGCCACCAGATTCTGCATCTGATAGTAATCCATCACGCCCATTTTGCCATCGCGCAGTGCGGCAGCCATCGCCTTGGGAACCTCGGCTTCCGCTTCCACAACGCGTGCGCGCATTTCCTGCACAGCAGCCTTCATCTCCTGTTCGTGAGCAACGGCCATCGCGCGGCGTTCCTCAGCGCGGGCCTGCGCAATGCGGCGGTCAGCCTCCGCCTGATCCATCTGCAGCTGTGCGCCAACGTTGCGGCCCACATCCACATCGGCAATATCAATTGAAAGGATTTCGTAAGCAGTACCGGCGTCCAGGCCCTTGTTCAGAACCGTCTGACTGATCAGATCGGGATTCTCAAGCACCTGCTTATGGGTTTCGCTGGAACCAACAGTCGTAACAATACCTTCGCCAACGCGCGCGATGATGGTTTCTTCTCCCGCACCGCCAACCAGACGCTCGATATTGGTACGTACCGTTACGCGGGCTTTCGCACGGAGCTCGATGCCGTCCTTGGCGATGGCAGCGACAACAGGGGTTTCAATTACTTTGGGCGTAACGCTCATCTGCACGGCCTGCAGCACATCGCGGCCAGCCAGATCAATCGCAGAAGCCTTTTCAAAAGGCATTTCGATATTGGATCGCTGAGCAGCGATCAGGGCATTGATCACCCGATCAACATTACCGCCAGCCAGATAGTGCGTTTCCAGCTTGGCAAGGCTCATGTCCAGACCGGCTTTACGGGCCTTGATCAGAGGCTCCACCAGACGCTTGGGCTGAATACGGCGCAAACGCATACCCACCAGAGAAGCAATGCTGACGTGTACGCCGGCAGCCAGCGAAGTAATCCACAGGCCAACGGGAATAAAGCGAAGGAACACCAATACAAAGATCAGCGCGACAATGAGTACCATGAAGACCCAGATCATCGAATCTACCATATACATGTTCATATCCCCCTTATTCTAACACCGGATGCTCCGGTGATGATCCCTGATTATTGTGCAGCAATGCGGCGTACGACAACCCGTGCGCCTTCCACATGATCCACGCGTACCGATTCACCTTTGGCGATATACTCGCCATCCGACTGAACATTCAGCTTAACGCCGTCAAACTCAGCCATTCCTGTGGGGCGAAGCACCGTTGTCGTCACACCGTTCTTGCCCAGAAACACATCCATATCTCTGGTCGCCACATAACCCTCCTCAGCGCTTTCCGTTTCTGTCAGAATAACCGCGGACTTGGAAAGACGGCCTTTGTTGGCGGAACGCAAGGCAAGCGAGATTACGATGGCGATCACCGCCAGAATGATGAGCGTTACGCCAAGCGCAGCCATGCTGCCGTGTGAAACATAGGTAAGGATAATGCAGACAAGCTCCAAAATGATACCTGTAATTCCAGGCAGACCAAATCCGGGCATGAACACCTCTACAATCAGCAGCACCATGCCCAGCAGAAAACACGCAAGAATCGGCAGATTAGCCATGATAATTTCCAACATGATCGAACCCTCCGTCCAGAACTCTTTGGCTTTTTCGCAGTATCACTATAGCACAAGAGCGCGGTATTGTCGTTTGAAAACCTTCACGGTATACATACTCCGCGCTCAAATGTCAGATTATCCGTTTGTTTTTACAGGCAGCGTTTCTGCAAGCACCTGAAGATCTGCTTCATAGGTGGTTTTGAGCGACCTGTTGTAGATCACGGAAGCGGGATGGTACAAAGCAAACAGCGGTAAAGCAAAGGCGTTTTTATCATCGCTGCTGATGTTCGCCTCGGACCAGCGGCCATGGCGATTGCCAATCACATCATCCACAAAGGCCTGCAAGGCCACATTGCCCAGCGTAACGATTGCCTGCGGTCTGACAAGAACGATTTCCCGCATCAGCCAGGGCGTGAAACGTGCTTTTTCTTCTTTATCAGGCGGACGGTTTACGATGCGTCCTGCCGCGCTCAGCTTTGTAGGCCGCACTTTAACAACATTGGTAATGTAGATTTCCTCACGCTTGACATGAACCGCTTCCAGAAAAAAATCCAGATTTTTGCCTGCCTTACCAACAAAAGGCCGACCTTGAAGCGCCTCCTGTTCACCGGGGGCTTCTCCGATCAGCATCAGTCGCGGAAAATGGCTGGGGCCTTCGCCAAAAACAAGTTTATCCTCGGTGAAAGCGTCCTTGCATTCCTGCCTGAAGCGCTCCATTTCCGTCATTTGTTTTCCCCCTCAAACAGATCCTGATACAATCCAAGCTCTGAAAGCTTTGCTTTTACACGTTTCAGGTCTTCCCATGCGTCCCTCTTTTTAGATTCATCACGAAGCAGCGCAGACGGATGGTAGGTAGCAATGATCCATACGCCCTTTCGTTCAAACCATTGGCCATGGCAGCGTGTAATACGGTATTCCGGCCCCAGGACAGCGGAAACAGCCGTAGCGCCCAAAAGCAGAATCACTTTCGGCCGGATCAGCGCCGTTTGTGCACGCAGATGACCGATGCATGCCTGCATTTCCTCCGGACTTGGCTGGCGATTCCCTGGCGGACGGCACTTCACAACATTGCAGATGTAAACGCGCTCGCGCGGCAGCTGAATAGCTGCGAGCATTCTGGTCAGCAGCTGTCCTGCCGGACCGACAAATGCCAATCCCTGTTTATCCTCCTGTTCTCCGGGGCCTTCGCCAATCAGCATCAGGGGAGCATGGATATCCCCCTGCCCGGGAACCTTCTGAATACAACCCTTGCCCAAGCCGCAATGATCACACTGCATAATGTTCTCTATAAGCTGATTCCATGAAATACGCATGGTTTACCTCGTTTATTGAAGACCGCTTTGTAACAGCAGCGCTGAATGCAGAATATCATTTCTAAGCCAATTAAACAGTGTAACCAGCAGGCTGACCAGTACCAGAATGACCACAATCCCAATGATAATGCTGATCAGGTCAAAAATGCCAATGGCAATACGAAAACGGCCTTCTGTATCTGCGATTTCGTGTTCTTCGGAATATTCGTAAAATTCCTGATAGCCATCCAGATATGCTGCAGCATCTTCTTCCGCTGTTAATTCCGCATCAGCTGCATTTTCATCAGCCCACTGCAATTCCTCATAGGGCTCCAATACTTCATTCAAATCGACCGTATCTTCATTCTCATATCGTTTGGTTCTGCGTCGCTTCATGGTTTCACTTCCCTTCCGCTACAGTCAACGAATCATTAAACATAATCCATCCACGGAGCGCTTTCGTCTTCGCGTCCGGTCAGTTCGCCCGCTGACTGCATGTCCGCAAAACCGTGCTGGCGGAGCGCTTCATACAGGACGATTGCAACAGAATTACTCAAATTCAGGCTGCGCGCTCCGGGAACCATGGGAATTCTGACGCAACGCTCATAAACGCGTTCAAGCAGGCTTTCAGGCAGGCCGCGCGTTTCGCAGCCAAATACCAGAAAATCGTTTTCGCCATAGGTTACTTCCGTATAGCCTTTTGGGGCCTTGGTGGAAAGAAAATGCATTCTTGCATCCGGATACAGCGAAAGCAATTCTTCAAAGTTTTCATGTACATGATATTCCATCATGTGCCAGTAATCCAGACCGGCACGCTTCAAATACTTATCCGCCAGCGAAAAGCCCAGCGGTTTGATCAAATGGAGCGTGCTGGAAGTTGCCGCGCATGTACGGGCGATATTGCCGGTATTTTGCGGTATTTCGGGCTGATACAGAACAATATGCATTGTATCGTCCTTTCTTTGATCGTTAGTTTCATTGTACAGCTCAGAAGCGGTTTTGACAAGCAAATCAGCTGATAGAGACGCGATCGCTGAGTCGGCCGATCAGCTGCACTGCCTGCTGCGTAATTGCATGCCATGTTTCCTGCCGCAGCGGATCGTTCTGAAGCTCCTCTGCACAATGCGCCGCTTCATAAAGCAGCTGCATGCTGCCAAAAGCAGCCGCTCCGCCCGGAATCAGCGTTTCCCCATGCTGACGTGTACCAAGCAGTTCGCCAGGGCCGCGCTGCTCCAGATCCGCCCTTGCGACCTCAAACCCATCATTGGTTCTGACAAGCGTACGCAGCCGTTCGTTAGACTGAGCCATCAAAAAACACCAGCTCTGCGCCGTACCGCGGCCGACACGTCCGCGAAGCTGATGCAGCTGCGCCAGACCATAGCGGTCGGCGTCCTCAATAATCATCAGTGAAGCATTCGGTACATTCACGCCCACTTCGATAACCGTCGTTGCTACCAGAACCTGCGTTTCACCCGATGCAAAAGCGTGCAGCGCTTCTTCTTTTTCTTTTGCAGGCTGACTCCCGTATGTGAGCCCCACACGATAAGGCTGCAGAATGCCATTCTGCAATGCCTCGGCATGCGGTCTGGCGGCTTTCAGTTCTTCGGTGGTTTCGCTTTCATCCACAAGGGAACACACGATGTAGGCTTGGCGCCCTTCATCCAGTTCTTTTTTGAGGAAACCATACATGCCTTCGCGCTTTTCTTCACCCACAATGCGGGTGGTTACGGGCAAACGTCCCGGAGGCAGTTCATCCATAATGGAAATATCCAGATCGCCAAACATCACCAGTGCAAGCGACCGTGGAATCGGTGTAGCGGACATCACCAGGAGATGCGGCGAGCATTCGTCATTCGAGCCTTTGTTGAGCAAGGCTGTACGCTGGGCAACGCCAAAACGGTGCTGCTCATCCGTAACACACAACCCCAGATTCTGATAAACAACACCCTTGCTGATCAGAGCATGTGTGCCGATGGCGATACGCCACTCCCCTGTTTCAAGACACCTTCTGGCTTCTTTGCGTTCTTTTGCGGACATGCTGCCCAGCAGCAAGCCGCAGCCAAAGCCTCTCTGCTCAAAGAATGCCTTCATTCCCTCATAATGCTGGCGTGCAAGAATCTCCGTAGGTGCCATCAGAGCGCATTGGTAGCCGGCGCGTGCGCAGAGAAGCATGGCTCCCATTGCAACGGCTGTCTTGCCACTGCCCACATCGCCCTGTACCATACGTGCCATCGCATTCTGTCCGGAAAGGTCCAATGCAATTTCGTTCAGCGTACGCTCCTGCGCACCGGTAGGCTTGAACGGCAGCGCATTCCAGTATTCACGCTGTACCGCTGAGCCGCCCTCTACATGAAAACCTTTTTTGCGCACATCCTTCATCATGCGAACAGCCGCCTGGTACAAAAGCATCTGTTCAAAAGCAAAGCGCCTTTGTGCCCTGACAACATCCTCCATGGAAGCCGGAGCATGAAGCGCACGAATCGCCCACACATTTGAACAAAGCTGATGCTTTTCTATCACATCCTGAGGCAGTGTTTCAGCGCATACCTGTTCTGCATATTCCAGGGCTTGCATAACAAGGGTCTCGTGCGTTTTTTGCGGCAAGCCCTCGATTGGTTTATAGACTGGAACAATGCGCAGTTCTTTTTCGATACTCGGGTTCATCAGTTTTCGGCTGCGGCCATGTACTTCTACAAGGCCATGCAGCGTAAAACGCGTACCGTTATTCAAAACATTGCGCATATACGGCTGATTGAACCAAACAGCACTGACTTTCCCTGTATCATCTGCAAAGGTACAGGTAACACGGCTTAGTTTACCGTGGCGGCTAAGCCTGGCTTCCCCTTCGCGGAGGAGCTGCATGGTCGCTTTTGCACCATGTTCTGCTTCAGCCACCGGCGTAATCCTTCCAAGATCCCTGTACTTGACAGGAACTGTATATAAAAGATCACGCAGCGAGCAGATGCCCGCTGCGTGTAAGGCCTGCAATCTTGTTTTGCCAACGCCTTTTAATTGTGATAATTCCATGTTTTCCTTTCGAATCACTCGACAGAAACCAGATAATAATACAGAGGCTGACCGCCCATCTGCATTTCCACGTCGCAATCCTCGTACAGCTCCGCCAGCTCGTCCGTCAGCGCCTGCGCATCTTCCTCGCTGGTATCTTTGCCGTAATAAACGGTGATCAGTTCATCGTCTTCGGTTACGATTTCTTTCATCAGATCGCGGGTCACGTCGTGAATGCTGTTGCCGACGGTATGGATCGCACCATTGTACAGGCCGATGATATCGCCTTCCTTGATGGTGTGACCTTCGTACTCGGTATCACGCACAGCATAGGTAACGGTACCGGTGCGTACGCGCTGAGCGGCTTCCTCCATTTCGGCAGCATTGTCTTCAGCACTCTGCTCAGGCTGGAAGGCAATCGCAGCGGCAATGCCCATGGCAACATTCTTGGTGGGGATCACAATGACCTTCTTATCCTCACACAGCTTGGCCGCCTGCTGGGCCGCCAGGATCACGTTACCATTGTTGGGCAGTACAAACACGGTTTTGGCGCGGGTCTTTTCAATGGCTGCAGACAGATCCTCGATGGAGGGGTTCATGGTCTGACCGCCTTCAACAATGCTGTCCACCGTCAGATCAGTAAAAATGTTGTTGAAGCCTTCGCCCAAAGAAACAGCGACCATGCCGTATTCCTTCACCGGCTTTTCTGCTTCTGCCTTTTTGGCAGCGGCAGCCTGATTATCACGGAACTGCTGAACCATGTTTTCAATCTTCAGATTGACCAGTTCACCAAGGCTGAGGCCGTATTCCAGCGCCTTGCCGGGTTCGTTGGTATGAACGTGAACCTTCACAAGACCCAGGTCGCCTACAACCACCACGCAATCACCAATGCGGTTGAGACGGCGGCGTAAGGAATCAATATCCTCTTCCAGAATATCCGGATAGAGGTTCTGAATCAGGAATTCAGTGCAATAGGCAAACTTGATTTCTTCCAGAGACTCATGGTCATCCACGAAAACAGGAACGCCATCCGTCTCGTTGCTCACCTCAGTGGGGATCTCCTCACCGCGCAGGCAAGCAACATAGCCCATGTAAATCAGCAGCAGACCGCGTCCGCCGGCGTCAACAACGCCAGCCTGCGTCAAAGCAGGCAGCATGGACTGGGTCTTCTTGAGGATCGCCTCGCCAGTGGTGAGGATATTTTCGAACAGAGCATCATAATCATCCGGCGTACGCTCTGCCTGCTTGACAGCTTCTTCCGCAATCACACGGGCAACGGTAAGAATAGTGCCTTCCTTGGGCTTCATAACAGCTTTGTAGGCCGTTTCCGCACCGCGTTTGAGAGCAGCAGCAAACTGCACAGGCGTTACGCGTTCCACGCCTTCCAGCGCGCGGGCAAAGCCACGGTACAGCTGGGACGTAATCACGCCGCTGTTGCCGCGCGCGCCGCGCAGTGCGCCCTTGGCAACAGCCGCAGCAGCATCGCCTGCATTCAGGTATTCCTTCTGGCTTGCCTCACGAACGGCGGAATTCATGGTCAGACTCATATTGGTACCGGTATCGCCATCCGGCACAGGGAAAACGTTCAGAGCATCGACCGCTTCGCGGTTCTTTTCCAGCATAGCCGCACCGGTCACGAACATGTCGCGAAGCAGTACGCCATCAATCGTCTTGATTTGAATCAAAAGTCATTCCTCCCGACACAAAGCCGTCCGTCAGATGCGAACGCCTTCCACAGCAATGTTTACACGGCGTACCTTAACGCCAGTCATGCTTTCCAGCTTATAGCGCACCTGCTCACCAATGGCCTTGCAAACCTCGGCAATGGAAATACCGTATTCTACGATAATGAACAGATCCACATCCAGCATATCATCAACCAGTTTGAGCTGAACGCCCTTGGAAAGGTTTTCACGGCCAAGCCACTGAACAAGTCCATCCTTGGCGCGCTTGCTGGCCATGGCTACGATGCCATAGCATTCCAAAGCAGCATAACCAACCACCTTCAGCATAACATCCTCAGTGATGTAGATCGTGCCGTTGTCATTTTTGATCTTGCATTCCATATAGCTTTACGCCTCCTTGCGTGGCGGACAACCGCCCACAATGATGACCAGCCATGCACAAACATAACAGGTCAAAGTAATTATACATGATTGTCGCGTTTTTCGCAACTAATTTCCAGCAAGCTTTCCATTTCTGAATTGTTACATATTTAATTCATAAATATAAAAATCACTCCGTCTTAAAAACCATTCAAATCAAGGCTTTCCTTATTTATGTCTTTCTTCCGTCATTTGTTTGTTTCTTTTTCCATCCATTTTGATCGCATCGTGTTTACAAAGTTGAAATAAGTGCTATAATAGAATAGCGTATGTAAACCTACGCTTGGATAAAGTTTTTTGCTTTTTTGAAAGATAGTTCAGCCAAGGAGATGCAGTATGAACGGCAATCGATCCAAATATACCTACACGCCCACCTACGGAATGCAGAAACGCGGTCTTTCGCGAAAAAGCAATTCCGTTCGCCAGATTCCGGAAGCGCCTGATTTTACTCAGGTGCCTGATCCCGCCATCGGCGTACCTCTTCAGCAGATGATGCCGCAGCAGCCCGTACAGAATCCCGCAGGCGTACCCCAATCCGCAAGTTTTTCGCCTGCCTATTTTTCTTCTGTCCAGCAGACGCCCATTCCCGGCCCTGCTTCCGCCCCTGGTCAGTACACCTTTGCAGCGCCTGCTTTTGTTCAGTCTGGTCAGCCGTCACAGATGCCAGCTTTCCAACAGAGCATTCCTCAGCCTGCTTATCCTCAGCCTCCAATTGGAAACACATTGCACCGTCAGCAGGAAATGCAGGGTTTTTCCACGCGGACGCAAGGTTTTATTCCCCCGCAGGTAAATAACACTTCCCCGACTCAGCCTTCTAATGGCATGCCTCCTCAAATCGGCTGGGCTAACCCGCAGGCTGCCACCCAAAGCATTCCCCCGTTTTCCGGTATTGCCATGAATGTGCCGCCGCAGAACAACGCATTCCAGGCACAGAATACGCAGGCATTTCCGCCGCTGCAGCCCATGCCGCAGCAGCCCGGCTTCACCGTACAGGCCACTGCTCCTCACGCTTCTCCGCGCGTTCCTTCCCTGGATGCCGATAAGCTGTACTCCATTTTCCTTTTCGGCGTTCTTCCGCTTCTGTTTATCCCCTGTTTGTTTGTTTCCAGCGCCTGGGATGCTCTGCGTTATGTATTCCTCGGCTCTGCCGTAGCCGGGCTCGGCATTATGTGGTTCCGACAGATGTACTCTTCAGCAGTACGCATGATCGTAAGCATTATTTATGTTACGCTGTGCATCGGTATCATTGCAATGCTGATGCAGGGAGCACACGATACCCGTCAGGCCGCTGCCAACCTTGCCGTCAGCCAGCCGCAGGTTCAGGCAACGCAAACGCCGGCTCCTGACGCCGCAGCAGCCGTGATCGCTGCAACGCCTTCACCCGCCCCCACTGTTTCCGGGCCTTCCGAAGCCGAGCGCCGTCTGGACCTGTTTATGGAGTTGTGGAAGGTAAACAACACGACAGAAATGGTCAATCTGGTGCAACCCAGCTGGCGCGGTCAGCAGGAGAATGCAGCAGCGTCTCTTTTCCTGGCGCTGGCCAACCGTACGCCTGAAAACTTCGTCATTGAAGATATTTCCGGCACTGAGACCGACAACAGCCGCACCATCACCATGCGCGCCACCATCAACAAGAATACAGGCAAAGCACCTGTTGTATACCGCTTTATGGTAATGATGGTCAAAGAAGGCGGCGAATGGTATATCAACCCCAATTCGCTTGCAACCAATGATGCCCAGCAAACCGAAAAGCAGGATGAAAACGTGGTGAAAACCCAAAGTTCCGGCACCGTTACCGAACCGCCGCGTGAAACGGTTACGCCTGCGCCTCCTGCAAGCACCCTTCTTTACTATAATATCGGCGGCAATTACTTCCACATGGATCCCGAATGTCCCAGCGTAGGCAAGGACTATCTGCCCTTTGACGCCAGTTTCCCCTATTCGGATCTGAGCAGCTACAACCGTAATCTTCTTCCCTGCCTCAACTGTAACGCGCCCACCGATACGCTCGACTGACAAGGGTGATTGGGTATGGAAAAAACAAATGTAATGCGTTTGCTGGATGGACGTAAATTACCCTATCAAACGCATGAATATCCTGCTGATGGCGTTCCAAGCGGCGTTGAAGTAGCACGAATGCTGGGACAGGATCCGACTCATGTGTTCAAAACGCTTGTTACCGTAGGAGCATCCAAACGAAATTATGTCTTTGTGATTCCTGTGGGAGAAGAACTCTCATTCAAAAAAGCCGCTGCAGTTGTTCATGAGAAGAGCATTGAAATGCTGAAAAGCAAAGAATTGCTGCCTTTGACCGGATATATTCACGGCGGATGTTCCCCCATCGGTATGAAAAAACAGTTTCCAACGTTTTTTGATGAAACCATTCTTCTGTGTGAAACCGTCATTTTCAGTGCCGGAAAAGTTGGACATCAGGTTGAAATAACGCCCGAAATCCTTTCTCAGATACTCGATTATTCCATAGCAGATGTTACGGCATAACGCAAAAAGCCCGCAGCACAAGGCTGCGGGCTTTTCTTGTATCAGCGATAGCTGTACGCCATTACGATGCCATCCATATTATCAAAACTGGCCTGATAGCTGACTGCCGGATTGGGAACCGGCAGCTGGAAAGAGGTCTTTTCATCAGCGCCCTTGATACGAACGATCTCGTAAACCAGTGCATCGTCCTCATAAACACAGATGTGAGGATGATCCATCAGGAATTCGATGTACTCTTCCAGACAGAATCCCATAACCTTCATGGTCGCGGAATGAGCCTTGCCCACATAACGGTACAGGTTCAAATTGGAAGAAACACCGGTCTTATAACTCTTGTCTTCCCAGGAAGAATTGGGGAAATCCTTGGCCGGGAAACGGAAAGCAATACCGTAACGCCAGCAGTTTTCCGTCAGCCAGGCACCCTGAGCACTTTCGGCCTGGAATTTCTGATTGTTGAGATCTTTATTTCCGCTCTGGTAAACATCCATACGGAAGCTCATACCGGTATGGTAATCGCTGGTGCCGGGATAATTGACTTCCTTTTTGGTTTCAGCAATAAGGCGTTCGTTGGAATAACGGGAGCTGAGCTTGTTCATTTTCTCGTTGAAAAGTTCCTGCTGCTCCTCCACGGAACGGTAACCTTCCATAACGATATAATAATCAAGTCCCGCTTCCTCTTTGGCAGCTTTAAGCGCTTCCACCAGCGCATCAAAAGCAGGCTGGAACAGCTTTACAGAGCCGCTGTGAACCTGAACCTTGTAATCTCCAGTCGTGCCAACTGCCACCATGCCCTCTTCGGAGAAATCGCTGGGCAGAGAGTGCCAGGCATTTACCAGCATCAAACCGCCGTTCATCAGCTGATAACGTTCCATGGTAATGGTGCTGGTGTTGTCCAGACCGGCACTTCCTTCATCCTGTACACGCCAGACCTTGCCGTCAAGCTCTTTCTCCCAGGAGGAGAGGCTGTCGCTGCCCGGATTGCCGGAAAGCATTTCCTCACGGGACGCTGCTGCATTTTTTGCACGCAGTTCGTTCATCTGAGCCTCAAAAGCAATCGCGCCCTCTGTGTTTTCCATTTCGATACGATCACGCGTTTTCACATAATCGCGCGTAATGGCAGCGGCACAGAAATAGAACAAAGCGCCTCCTACAACCAGAACGATCGCCAGTACAATGGCCAGCCGCTGAAGCTGTTTGTATGGATCCTTTTTGATTTTGTGAACCTTTTTGTTGGAATCAGTACGCATACGATACCACCTTTTCTGCGCTTGCGCAGGTCAATCCAGCAACCTGCCGATCACTTCATAAAGATGCTCCAGTTCATCCGCGCTGTTGTAGGAAAGGGTAATTTTGCCCTTTTTCTCATTGCCGCTCAGGACTGTCTTCAGGCCGAGGGCTTCGCGCATGCTGTTCTGAAGAGCATCCAGCTCAGGGGTAATGAAACGGGTTTTCTTTTGCGGAACAGCTTTTTGAGGCTTGTCCTTCGCAAGTTCTTCCAGCTTGCGAACACTGTAGCCAAGCGTTACGCATTGATGCGCCAGTTCCAGCTGACGTTTCCGATCCTCCACGCCAGCCAAAACACGCGCATGTCCGGCTGACAAATCACCTGTAATGACCAGATCGGTGATTTCTTTGGGCAGATGGAGCAGGCGAAGCGCATTGGCAATCACCGGGCGGCTTTTGCCAAGCTTCTGGGCAGCCTGTTCCTGAGTGTAACCGCATTCCTGCATCAGACTACGGATCGCCGCTGCTTCCTCAATGGCGTTCAGATCCTGACGCTGCAGATTCTCAATCAGAGCAGCTTCCATTTGCTGAGCAGTCGTCATATCGCGTACGATGCAGGGAACCGTTGCAAGACCCGCCATGCGTGAAGCGCGATAACGTCTTTCGCCCGCTACAATGCGGTAACGCAAGCCATCTTCAACCACAAGGATCGGTGACAGCACGCCTGCCTCGCGGATACTGTCCGCCAATTGCTCCAAAGCTTCTTTATCAAAATCACGCCGGGGCTGATCGGTATTGGGATCAATATCATCAATCGCAATATCGCGAACGACTGTTTCCAGCAGCGTATCGGTCTGAGGCAAAAGAACATCCAGTCCTCTGCCAAGTCCGCCGCGTTTCATCGGACACCCCTCCTTCCACATAACGAATGATCTTCCTTATTTATTGCGCTGCAAAAATTCTTTTGCCAATCTGCGGTAACTGTCAGCGCCAATACTGCGCGGATCATACAGATGAATCGGCAATCCGTGGCTGGGGGCCTCGCCAAGACGCACATTACGCGGAATGGCTGTGGCGTAGACACGGCTCTTAAAATGCTTCTTGACCTGATCCACCACCTGCAGGCCCAGATTGGTTCTGCCGTCCAGCATGGTGAGCAGGATACCTTCGATATCCAGACGCGGATTAAAGGTATGCTTTACACGCGTAACGGTGTTCATCAGGCTTGTCACCCCTTCCAGCGCGTAATACTCGCACTGGATAGGAATCAGCACACGCTGAGCAGCCGTAAGCGCATTCAGCGTCAGCAGTCCCAGGGAAGGCGGACAATCGATAAACAGGAAATCATACTGACTTTCAAGCGATTTCAAAATCAGTTTCAGACGATATTCACGCTGTTCCAGTTCAACCAGTTCCAGTTCTGCGCCCGTCAGACGGATGTCCGAAGGGATCAGATACAATCCTTCCACCGCCGTCTTCTGCACGCAGGCAGAGGCGGGCAGCCTGCCCATCAGGGCTTCATAAATGGAATTCTGATCCGCTTTGCCGCCAACACCGCTGGTGCTGTTGCCCTGCGGATCCAAATCGATCAACAGGATCTTTTTTCCGGCTTCCGCAAGACAAGCCGCAAGATTGATGGAGGTGGTGGTTTTGCCCACACCGCCTTTCTGGTTGGTAATGGCGATCGTTTTGCCCATTCTGTATTATTCCCTCGTTACATTCGTATTTTGGAGGGATGAACGGCGATCAGAACACCAGCGATACCTCAGCATCGCCATCCTCGCCGTACTCATCCAGTACAAAGGTTTCCGGAGGCTTGTTCATTTTTCTGAACTCATAGGCGATCTGCTCCTCAGAATCGCCTCCGCGTTCTTCGTAATCAGCAAGCGCAGCGTTGATTTCTTCGGTATATTCTTCAAGCGTAATCTCTTTGGCCATAATGTAGGCAGCTACACTCTCGCCCACATAACGGAAATGCCAGGGTTCAAACTTGATGCCGGTCGTTTCTTCCGCTTCTTCGGTATAACGCAGGATGAAACCGAATTCTGCGCAGTTTTCCTTCATCCACTGCGCTTCCGGGGTCCACTTGAAGTCCTGCGTCATGGTCGGCCGTCCGGCATAATCAGCATTCAGAACGTCCGCGCACAGACCGCTCTGGTGCTCGCTGGAGCCGGGCTTTGCAACATAACCGTCATCCACGCCATTATTGCGGTCCAGATAGTTGGCATATACCGTAGCCTGTGTGCCATAGCTGCGATAGCCGCTCTTGAGGTAGAGCACCATTCCGTCCTCACCGTATTGAGCAAGCTTGGTCTTTCCGTCTGCGCCCACATAATTGTATTCGGTAACAAGCGCAGCGGCGGCAAACATCTTCTTCAGCGCTTCAGCAGCCGTTTTTTCCATATATACGGCCGCGGAAGTAGCGCGCTTGATTCCCGTCACCTTCACCTGCGGATCGGGCTTGAAGCTCTTGTCCAGCAGATGGTCGGCATTCACCAGCATCGTATAGTCGGACTGAACCTCCATCAGCGGAAGCGGATGCTCCCACTTCACCTCGGGAATATTCGCTTCCGTCGCCGTCGCGCAGGCACAGGACATGCAGAGAATCAGACTCAGAATCACGCACACAAGCTTCTTCATCAGGAGCACCTCATTCATTCGTAACTTGATGGATCAGATAGTCGTATACTTCCAGCTTGAAACCGGACATATACATTTCCATGGGCAAACCGCATTCATACAGTCTTTGCGCATGCTCCTTACCCACATACCGCACATGCCAGGGTTCATACATGTATCCGGTCACATCCTCATAGTCTTCCAGATAACGTATGATAAAGCCAAAACGGTGTGCATTGGCAGATACCCATTTGCCCTCAGCCGTAGTGCCGAATTTGGTATTCAGCTGGGAGCTTCCCTTTCGGGCCACGTCCATAGCCATGCCGAGCTGATGTTCGCTGGTGCCGGGACGAGCTGAAACGCGGTCCGCTGCCTCCTGGCCCTGACTGGCTTTTTTCCGGGAATAGATGGTTGATTGCTTGGAATAACTGCGATAACCGGAAACAATTGAAAGGGTGATGCCGTCCGCTTTGGCTGCGGCAAACATTTCTTCCAGGGCTGCTGCCGCATCATCGCGCATGCTTTGGGACATGCCCGGCCCGATCACCTTGCGCACAGCAGGGCTGTAGACCTTGCTGAGAGCATGCTGACGGTTAACCAGAAATACATTGCCGTCAATGTTCTTATCCGGCAGTGCAGCCTTCATGCTTCCATCCAGCAGCGCTGCTGAAAGCGCAATGATGGAAACCACCTTCCCAAGCATCCGTTCACCCTCCCTTTCCTTCTGTTCATTTTATCATTTTTGTAACAGTTTAGCAACTGCTATCTTTCATCATCCAGCACTTTTGCACCCTCGCGGCACACATAATTTACATTTTGTGCATCCATTCGTATGGTTACGACAACGCCTGCATCGCCGTATTCCTGAGAAAGCACTGTTCCAATGCTGTGCAGACGGTTGATCAGCCCATAATTGCTGAACGGGATCTGCAGTCTGACCTCCTGCGTACCGGCGTCCAGCTCTGCTTCGATCATGCTCAGCAGGCCTTCCAAATTTTCACCACTGACTGCGCTGATGCGGATAGCGCCAGGCATGCGGTCCGGCACATTCTCAAACAGATCGCATTTATTGAGTACCGTAATCCGGGGCGCTTCATTCGCGCCAAGGCTGTCAAGCACTTCCTCCACCGTACGATGGCGGCCTTCCAGCTCCTTATCGGCGCCGTCGCAGACCAGTACCAGCACATCCGCCAGCTTGGCTTCCTCCAACGTAGCGCGGAAAGCCTGAACCAGGTCATGAGGCAGTTTGCGGATAAATCCTACCGTATCCACAAGCAGCGCCTTTCCCCCATGCGGCAGCGTAACCGGACGGCTCACACTGTCAAGGGTGGCAAACAGCTGATCCATGACATAGACGTTTGAACCGGTCAAACGGTTGAACAGCGTTGATTTTCCTGCATTGGTATATCCCACCAGCGCAACCACCGGAACGCCGTTCTTTTCACGGTTCTGGCGGCGCAAACTGCGCTGCTTTTCGATCTGTTCCAGTTCACGATTGAGATCGGTCAAGCGTTCACGAATCCGGCGGCGGTTCACTTCCAGCTTGCTTTCACCGGGACCGCGCGTGCCGATGCCGCCCGCCAGACGGCTTAGCACCAGACCCTGACCCAGCAGGCGCTGGCTGCGGTATTTAAGCTGCGCCATTTCCACCTGCAGTTTGCCTTCGCGGGTATTGGCGCGTCCTGCGAAGATGTCCAGGATCAGGGCAGTACGGTCAATGACCTTCACCCGCAGCGTTTCTTCCAGATTTTTCTGCATCACGCCGGAGAGTTCCTCGTCAAAAATGACCAGATCCGCCTGAATGGCCTGAACACGCAGGCTGAGTTCCTCTGCCTTGCCCTTGCCAATACAAAATGTTGTATCCGGCTTGAGGCGTTTCTGCAGAACACGCAGCACCGTTTCCGCGCCTGCAGTTTTGGCCAGTTCCTCCAGTTCGTCCAGTGACTCCTCACTTTCGATGCCAACCAGCACAGCGCGTTCTTTATCCTTTTGCAGCTTGGGCGCTGCCGCCAGATAAGCCGCATCGGTTTCATCAATCTGTGCCATCCACTCTTCCTGCGGCATTTTGCGCGCATTCAGCAGTTCGGTACGCTGCACCTGGCCTTCGTGCTGCGGATCAAGAAATGCACACTGCGTGCTGGTAGGACGACCATCCTTGCTCACGCCCACCGCGCACATCGCGTCAAAGCGCATGCTGAGCAGCGCGCTTATATCCACATCGCTCAATTCGCCATAGCCATTGGGATGCGTATGAATGCATCGGATCATGCTCAGACGGCGTTCGCTGCGGCGAAGACGCAGGTCTGGCAGGTCAATGGAATCACTTCTGCCGATGAACACATCTGCGATCTCGCCGAAACGCGTAATGTACACCGCAATTTCACGGTTCATAGCAGCAGAATAGCCGCAGAGGCCATTCAGCAGCTCCTGCGGCATAAACACGCCGGTTTCCAGCTGCACATCATAGAGGGCAGCCAGCTCGTCCAATACACTTTTTCGGATACCTTCGATATTGCCATGGATTTCCGGCATATTCGTTCCTTTCAAGCATCAGCCGTTGGGATGCTTTTCCTTGTAATCTTTGATTGCTGCATGGATGGCTTCTTCAGCCAGCACAGAGCAGTGCATTTTGACAGGAGGCAGACCGTCGAGCGCCTCGGCAACAGCCTTGTTGGTGAGCGCCAGCGCTTCATCCAGTGTCTTACCCTTAACCATTTCCGTAGCCATCGAGCTGGTGGCAATGGCAGCGCCGCAGCCAAAGGTCTTGAACTTCACATCTACGATGATTCCGTTCTCTACCTTAATATCCATCTTCATGATGTCTCCGCACTTGGCATTGCCGACCGTACCGGAGCCGGAAGCATCGGGAATTTCACCCACATTGCGGGGATTGGCAAAATGATCCATCACTTTTTCGCTGTACATAATCTATTTTCCTCCTTGATTCACAATCAGAACGCGAACAGATTTTCCGCATTCAGCGGGCTCATGGCACGCAGGGTGTTTACAATGTTGGGCAGCGTTTCAATCACATAGTCCACATCTTCCTCTGTGGTTTCCGAGCCAAGAGAAAGGCGCAGGCTTCCGTGGGCGATCTCGTGAGGCAGACCGATAGCCAGCAGCACATGGCTGGGATCCAGGCTGCCGCTGGTGCAGGCAGAGCCGCTGGAAGCAGCGATACCCGCCAGATCCAGACGCATCAGCAGTGCTTCGCCCTCTACGTAGCGGACAGATACATTCACGTTGCCGGGCAGACGCTGGGTGCGGTGACCGTTCAGCTGCACATCGGAAATGCCGGACAGAATGCCATCGATCAGCTTGTCGCGCAGTCTGGTCATCCGCTCGGCATATTCAGGAAGTTCTGCAACAGCCAGCTCAATGGCTTTGCCAAGGCCCACGATACCAGGCAGATTTTCCGTGCCCGCGCGCAGTCCGCGCTCCTGTGCGCCGCCGTAGATCAGGTTGGAAATACGAATGCCCTTGCGAATGTACAGCGCGCCAACGCCCTTGGGAGCATGAAACTTATGGCCGGACAGGCTGAGCATGTCCACATTCCATTCCTTTACATCCACCGGGATCGTGCCAATCGCCTGGACAGCATCCGTGTGGAACAGAATACCGGCTTCCCTGGCAATTTTGCCGATTTCCGCAATAGGCTGAATGGTGCCGATTTCGTTGTTGGCGGCCATGATGGAGATCAGCGCGGTATCGGGACGGATAGCATTTTTGACATCCTCCACAGATACGATGCCGTATTCATCCACCGGCAGATAAGTCACTTCATAGCCCTGCTTTTCCATATATTCACAGGTGTGCAGCACGGCATGATGCTCGATCGCGCTGGTGATAATGTGCTTGCCCTGCTTATTCTGCAAAGCGCAGCGGATGGCCCAGTTATCGCTTTCGCTGCCGCCCGCCGTAAAATAGACTTCACGGGGTTCGCAGTTCAGTGCAGCCGCTACCTGCTTGCGGGCATTTTCCAGCGCACGGCGTGCGTCACGGCCAAAAGCGTGAATGCTGCTGGGGTTGCCGTAATGCTGAGTGAAATAAGGCAGCATGGCCTCCAGCACCTCGGGTCGGGTCGCAGTGGTGGCCGCATTGTCCATATAGATACGACGTTCGTTCATCAAAGATTTTCCTCACTTTCACATGGTTGATTCAGCATATCAACCAGTTTGATCTTTTCCAGTTCCTGATTGATGGAATCCGTTACCCTCTGCCATACCCAACGCACAGGGCACGTTCCGGATCGCTGGCAGCTATGCTCCGACGAGGCGCACTCGCTCAATTCGATGGGCCCCTCGACCGCATCGATAATATCCCTCAAAGAGGTTTCCTGCGGATCAGTCGCAATCTGGTAGCCGCCCTGTGCGCCGCGCACAGTACTCACCAGGCCAGCGCGCCGCAGATTGCCCAGAATCTGTTCCAGATACTGTTTGGGAACGCCAACGGTGGAAATATTCTGCAGCGTCTGCGGGCCTTCTCCCGCATGCGCCGCCAGATAATACATGGCATAAAGTCCGTATTTGCCGCGTGTTGATAGCTTCATACAGGCTCCTTTCGGAATCCCGACTTTTTTAATCGGATTTCCAGAGAAAGAATACCATGTTCCATCTCCGCTGTCAATACAGGATTCGTAAATGTAACGATTTTTATTCTGTTCCTATGTCAAATTCGGTGTTCTTGCATAAGCCGGACTGATATGGTATCATAAAACCCAGTGAAAATCGTTTACAGGAGGATACTTTTATGCGCAGGAGCACAAAGCGGAGAATTTCGCTGGGTACCATTGTTATGACAGCATGTACCATTGCCGTGCTCGCAGGCTTTGCTGCACTCATGCCCTCCTTTACCGGCAGCCAGGACATACTGATAGATGCCGCGCGGCTTGCTGTTGCGATGGATGATTCTTTGTCGCAGCTGACTGCCTCTACCGGTGAAATGCTGCAAAACTACGTGCAGCCTCAAAGTACCTTTGTTCCCCCTTTTTCCAGTCATACATCCTATTCCGCGTCCTCCGGACAGACAAAGCAGCCGGTCGTAACGCCCGTTCCTACCGCTACCCCCAATCCCAAACGCTCATTCACGCTCTCAGCGGGCGGTACTATTGAAACGGACAGCAGCGTACGGAAAGCGCTGACCATTGATAAGGAACTGCGCTTTGATCTGCTCACCGACCAGATGATTCGAAAAATGCAGTCAGACCTGTCAATCGTCACACTCAAAAACACAGTCAGTGCTTCTAACAGTCTCTCGAACGTCAACACAGCGCAGGAACTGCTGACCGCTATACGCGCCATGGGCGTTAACGCACTTAACGTTGCACATGCGAACGCTTTGAACTATGGGAGCCAGGGGCTGGAAGAAACCCAGTCAGCTGTTCAAGCAGCCGGTATGACCCCCTTTGGCACGAATGAGCCTGCTTTTTTGACATTAAACGGCGTACGAGTCGCGCTGCTTCATTATCAGGAACATTTCAGCAGCACCGCTCGAAACAATTTCTCCGAAGACGAACGCCGCGCCCTTCTTTCCCCCATCGATCTGAGCGCCATCACGGCTGATATCGCCAAAGTGCGCGAACAGGGAGCGCAGGTTGTGACGATTACGCTTTGCTGGGGCCCAGAAGGAAAACACGATCCGACCGATACGCAGTACGTGCAGGCGCAGGCCATTGCTGACGCTGGAGCCGACATCATCCTCGGCACCGGCAACGGCGCTTTACAGCCGGTACAGGTGCTTTCAGCAAACCGCGGTGATGGAAAATATCATCCGGTTCTGTGCGCCTATTCGCTCGGCAACCTGTTCTCCCCCGACCGCGACTCCCGCGTTACCCTTGCCAGCATTCTGTTGAACGCCAAAGTGGTCTATGATACCGCCGCCCAGACCCTGGCCTTTGAAAACATCACCTATACGCCCACTTATGCGTGGCGCGGCAAGGATATGGGCAAAACCATCCAGCGCATTTTGACAAACGATCCGAATCATCTGCCTGCTTTTGTGGACGCCAACCAAAAAGGCGTCATGGAGCGCTGCATGACCCTTGTGACAGAGGTTATGGCCGATACCGCCATTCCGTTAGCTTACTGAAGCCCATCAAAAAACACCATCGGATCAATCTCCGATGGTGTTTTTTTGATGCAGTTTACTTCACGATCAGGCTCTTGCCGGTCATATCGGCAGGCACTTCCAGACCCATGCTGTCAAGCAGAGTGGGAGCGATATCCGCCAGGATGCCGCCTTCACGCAGCTTCTTGCCAACGAGAGCAGGATCGCATGCAATGAAGGGCACAGGATTGGTGGTGTGAGCAGTAAAAATCTCGCCGGTGACAGGATCAACCATCTGGTCAGCATTGCCATGGTCAGCGGTTACAAAGGCACGGCCGCCCTTTTCCACAATGCGGTTGACCAGCAGAGCAACATCCTTGTCCACTTCCTTCACAGCAGCCATAGCGGCATCCATCACGCCGGTGTGGCCAACCATGTCGCAGTTGGCAAAGTTCAGGATCATCACATCGTACTTGCCGCTGTCAATGAGCTCCAGCGCCTTTTCGGTCACTTCGGGAGCGCTCATTTCGGGCTTCAGGTCGAAGGTGGCAATCTTGGGGCTGTCGATCAGGAAGCGATCCTCCATGGGATTGGGGGCTTCCACGCCGCCGTTGAAGAAGAACGTGACGTGGGCGTACTTCTGGGTTTCGGCGATGTGAGCCTGAGTCAGGTTCTGGGCAGCCAGATACTGACCGAGAGTGTTTTCCATGGAAGCAGGAGGATTGACGACCTTCAGGAAGTTATTGAAGGTAGCATCATACTGAGTCATGGAAACGAACTGCAGGGGCATGAAGCCCTTTTTGCGCTCAAAGCCGTCAAAGTCAGGCATGATAAAGGTACGGGTCAGCTGACGGGCGCGGTCGGGACGGAAGTTGAAGAACACCACAGAGTCATTCGCGTTGACAGTGGCGATGGCCTTGCCGTCTTCCACGATCACGGTGGGCAGCATAAACTCGTCAGTCTTGCCGTTTTCATAGCTGTTCAGAACAGCCTGCACGGGGCAGGTTTCTTCTACGCCTTCGCCCATAACGATGGCGTTATAGCCCTTTTCCACGCGCTCCCAGATATTGTCGCGGTCCATGCCCCAGAAGCGGCCCTGAATGGAGGCAACCTTGCCCACACCAATCTCCTGCAGCTTTTCCACCAGCTGCTTCATGTATTCGGCAGCAGAGGTGGGCGGAACGTCACGGCCGTCCAGCAGACAGTGGATGAACACATTCTTGAGACCGCGCTGCTTGGCCATTTCAACCAGCGCATAGAGGTGGGTGTTGTGGCTGTGCACGCCGCCATCAGACAGCAGACCCATCAGGTGCAGGTTGCCGCCGTTTTCCTTCACGGAATCCATAGCCCAGATGAGCGGTTCCTTCTCAAAGAAAACGCCGTCCTGAATGTCCTTGGTGATGCGGGTCAGTTCCTGATACACGATGCGGCCTGCGCCAATGTTCAGGTGCCCAACTTCAGAGTTACCCATCTGTCCTTCCGGCAGACCTACGTCCATGCCGCTGGCGCCCAGCTGGGTGGTGGGATACTTGGCCATCAGAGCGTCCAGTTCGGGGGTACCCTGCTGGAAGATGGCATTGCCATCATGGGCGGGGTTGATGCCAAAGCCGTCCATGATAATGAGGGCAGTCATGGTCTTATCCATTTGCTTGATTGCTCCTTCTTTTGGTGGAAAGTTTTCGACCGATTACTTGTTGTACATCACAACAGCAGTGAAATCGGGAGCCTTCAGGGAAGCGCCGCCGATCAGGCCGCCGTCGATCTCGGGCTGAGCCATGAGACCCTTGACATTCTTGGGGTTCATGCTGCCGCCGTACTGGATGCGGACAGTATCGGCAACTTCCTTGCCGTACTTGCGTTCAATGGCCTTGCGAATCACGCCGATGGTCTCGTTGGCCTGCTCATCGGTGGCGGTCAGACCGGTGCCGATGGCCCAAACAGGCTCGTAAGCGATGACAACGTTCTTGATCTCATCCTCGGTCAGGCCGTGCAGAGCCATCAGGGTCTGATACTCGACCAGGATATCGGTGTAACCAGCTTCACGCTCGTCCTTCATCTCACCAACGCAGATGATCGGAACCAGGCCGGCAGCCACAGCAGCCTTGGTACGCAGGTTCACGGTCTTGTCGGTTTCGCCGAAGTACTGACGGCGCTCGCTGTGACCGATGACCACATATTCCACGCCGCAAGCCTTGAGCATATCTGCGCTCAGTTCACCGGTGTAAGCGCCGGAAGCAGCAAAGTGCACGTTCTGAGCGCCCAGCTTGATGTTGGAACCTTCAGCGGCTTCCTTCACAGCAGCAAAGTTGGTAGCAGGCACGCACACGACCACGTCGCAATCGGCGTCCTTCACGGTTTCGGCCAGAGCCAACACCAGTTCCTTGGCTTCGGCGGGGGTCTTGTTCATCTTCCAGTTGCCGGCAATGATGGGCTTACGCATAATGATTGTACCTCTTTCATGTCTTGGGCACGGTATATCCATACCCGTTTTGAATTGCGCTGAATCGCAAAGTTTGCGCAGGCCGCCGTAGCAGCCTGCGCAAAGCAGGAATTTTGATTACTTCTCGTCCAGAGCAGCAACGCCGGGCAGGACCTTGCCCTCGAGATACTCGAGAGAAGCGCCGCCGCCGGTGGAGATGTGGGTCATCTTGGCACCCAGGCCCATCTGCTCAACAGCCGCAGCAGAGTCGCCGCCGCCGATGATAGTGACAGCCTCGCTGTCCGCCATGGCCTGCGCCACAGCCAGAGTGCCC
>JAFYQB010000039.1 GCA_017547285.1 Clostridia bacterium | reverse complement strand
TATGTCCCTGGGCCGCACCAGCACCTTCCTGGATATCTATTCCCAGCGCGATCTGGAAAAGGGCCTGTACACCGAGCAGGAGATCCAGGAAATGGTGGACCACTTCATTATGAAGCTGCGTCTGGTCAAGTTTGCCCGTACCCCCGAATACAACGCCCTGTTCTCCGGCAATCCCCAGTGGGTTACCGAGTCCATCGGCGGCGTGTGCGTGGATAACCGCCATCTCATCACCAAGATGAGCTACCGCTACCTGCACACGCTGGATAATCTGGGCCCCGCGCCGGAACCCAACCTGACCGTTCTGTGGTCCGTGCACCTGCCCGAAAACTTCAAGCGCTACTGCGCCCGCATGTCCATCGAAACCTCTTCCATCCAGTATGAGAACGACGACATGATGCGCATGACCCACGGCACCGACTACGCCATCGCCTGCTGCGTATCTTCCATGCGTCTGGGCAAGGAGATGCAGTTCTTCGGCGCGCGCGCCAACCTGGCCAAGTGCCTGCTGTACGCCATCAACGGCGGCGTGGACGAAGTCACCCGCCAGCAGGTTGGCCCCGAGTTCAAGGCCATCACCAGCGAATATCTGGATTACGACGAAGTCATGCGCAAGTATGACGCCATGATGCGCTGGCTGGCCGAGGTGTACGTAAACACCCTGAACGTCATCCACTACATGCACGACAAGTACTGCTACGAAAAGCTGCAGATGGCCCTGCACGACAAGGACGTGACCCGCTGGTTCGCCACCGGCATCGCCGGTCTGTCTGTGGTGGCTGACTCCCTCTCCGCCATCAAGTACGCCAAGGTCAGGGTCATCCGCGATGAAACCGGTCTGGCCGTGGACTACGAGGTGGAGGGAGACTTCCCCAAGTACGGCAACGATGACGACCGCGTGGACCAGATCGCTTACGACATCGTGCACACCTTCATGGAGCATGTGCGCAAGAATCACACCTACCGCAACGCCGTGCCCACCACCTCCATTCTGACCATCACCTCCAACGTGGTGTACGGCAAGGCCACCGGCTCCACCCCCGACGGCCGCAAGGCGGGCGTTCCCTTCGCCCCCGGCGCCAACCCCATGCACAACCGCGACACCCACGGTGCGGTGGCCTCTCTGGCTTCCGTAGCCAAGCTGCCCTTCAAGGATGCGCAGGACGGTATCTCGAACACCTTCTCCATCATCCCCGGCGCGCTGGGCAAGGATGACCGCATCTTTATGGGCGATCTTGATATCGACCTTGACTGCCTCAACGGCGCATGCGCCACGCCCACTCTGTTTGAGGGCCTGGACGGCGAAGAAAACTGAGAAAGGAGAAATTTTTCTCATGAAAGCAACTGAAAGCCAGATCGATAACCTCGTCAGCCTTCTGGACGGCTATGTCAAGAAGGGCGGCCATCACCTGAACGTGAACGTATTCAGCAAGGAAACCCTGCTGGATGCGCAGGCCCATCCCGAAAAGTATCCCCAGCTGACCGTGCGCGTAAGCGGCTACGCGGTCAACTTCATCAAGCTGACCAGGGAACAGCAGGATGAGGTCATCTCCCGTACCTTCCACGACCAGATGTAAGGTTTTATGAACAAAAGCGGTTTTATCCACTCCGTTGAAAGCTTTGGCACGGTCGATGGGCCGGGCATCCGCTTTGTGGTGTTTTTTCAGGGCTGCCCCATGCGCTGCCTCTACTGCCACAACCCGGATACCTGGCACATGGCGGACGGCCAGCAGACCACGGTGGAGGAGATCCTTTCCCAGTTCCGCAAGAACAAGGCCTTCTACCAGAAGGGCGGCATTACCGCCACGGGCGGCGAACCGCTTTTGCAGCTGGATTTTCTGACTGCGCTGTTTGAAGCCGCCAAGGCCGAAAAGGTGCATACCTGTCTGGACACCTCCGGCATTACCTTCCGCCCGGAGGATGCGGCGCTGACCGCCCGCTTCGACCGGCTGATGGCCGCGACCGACCTGATCATGCTGGACTTGAAGCAGGTGATCCCCGAACGCCATCAGGCGCTGACCGGGCAGAGCAATGAGAATATCCTTGCCTTTGCGCGGTATGCCGCAGAAAAGGACAAGAAGCTCTGGATCCGCCATGTGGTGGTGCCTGGCTGGACGGATGATGAGGAATCCCTCACCGCGCTGGGACGCTTTATGGCGCAGCTGAAAACCGTGAAGGCGCTGGATGTGCTGCCCTACCACACGCTGGGCGTACATAAGTATCAGCAGATGGGCATGGATTATCTGCTGGAGGGCGTACAGCCGCTGGAACAGAAGGACGCGGAGTGGGCGCGAAGCGTGATTTTGCAGGCGTATCGGGAGTATAAGCAAACCACATAATGAAAAGGATCCTGTCAAACGGGCTCAGCCCGCAAGGCAGGATCCTTCGTTGTTTTACTCCTTGGGATGACAGTGGCGGGGCAAGGGGAACATTTTTGCCTCAAAATACACATCAGCCCCGTTTTTGTATGAACTGTCCGGGCGATGGCGTTAAGAGACATTGTTAAATACTTGACTATGTTTGTTCGCTATGGTATCATACAAATAGACCGGTCGTCTACAAGACGGCCGGAATCATACTGTTATGGAGGAATATCTCTATGAAGAAGATCATTGCTCTTGTACTGGCTCTGGCCATGATGCTGCCTGGCTTCGCCATGGCGGACATGACTGCCGGCACCTACGAGGCCGCTGCCAAGGGCTTCCACGGCGACGTGAAGCTGGCTGTGACCGTTGACGCTGAAAAGATCACCGCTATCGAAGTGGTGGAGCACAGCGAGACCGAGGGCATCGGCTCCGTGGCTCTGCCCCAGCTGGTAGAGGCCGTGCTGGCCAACCAGACCATCGGTGTGGACAGCGTTTCCGGCGCTACCATTACCTCTGACGCCTTCAAGGCTGCCATGACCGACGCCCTGACCCAGGCCGGCGCCGACATGGAAAAGATGACCGCTGCTGTTGCTGCCGGCGAGCTGGTTGAAGAAACCCTCGAGGCTGACATCGTTGTCATCGGCGGCGGCGCTGCCGGCCTGACTGCGGGCGTGAAGGCTCTGCAGAACGGCGCCAGCGTGATCCTGCTGGAAAAGACCGGCATGACCGGCGGCGCTTCCGCTATGGCTGGCGCCGGCACCAAGGCCACCGGTTCCAAGTGGTCCATCGAGTCCGGCAGCACCGAAACGGCTGAGGACTTCATCGCTCAGATTACTGAAAATGGCCACCACAAGAACCACATGCCCATTGTTGAAAACTTTGCCAAGACGCTGGGCACCGCTTTCGACTGGCTGGTTGCTGAGGACGGCGCTGCTGTTCCCTACACCAAGAAGGACGGCCCCTCCGCTTCCTTCTCCGGCACCGGCCGCGGCGCTGGCGTTGTGAAGAACCTGACCGCCAAGTTCGAAGAGGAAGGCGGCAAGCTGTACCTGTCCACCCCCGCTACCGAGCTGATCATCGACAACGGCGCTGTTGTGGGTGTGAAGGCTGAAGGCAACGGCAAGGCCTACACCATCAACGCCAAGGCTGTCATCCTGGCCACCGGTGGTTACGGCGCCAACAAGGATCTGGTTCCCGATGAGTACGAAGTGTTCGTGTACGCCGGTCATGCCGGCGCCGAAGGCGATGCCATCAAGATGGTTGAGCCCCTGAACGCTGACCTGATCAACATGGAACTGATCAACACCCAGCCCAACTCCATGGTTCTGCCCAGCGGTCTGGGCCAGTACTGCAACCCCGGCGTGGGCAAGGCCTATGCTGCCGGCGGCTTCATGGTCAACCAGGACGGCGTGCGCTTCGTGAACGAAGTGGCCAACGCCTGGGATATCATGCAGGAAATGAAGAAGAACCAGTTCCAGTTCCTGGTCATGGACCAGGCTGCCTTTGACGGCTTCAACGCCGGTATGACCGGTTCCAACATCTACTCCATGGAGCAGGTGGAAGAGTGGCTGAAGGACGACTATGCCGGCCAGCCCGTGCTCAAGTCCGCCGCTACCCTGGAAGAGCTGGCTGCCAAGCTGAACGTTCCCGCCGAGGCTGTGAAGGCTGCTGCTGAGAACTTCAACACCGTTGCCGCCACCCAGGGCACCGACGAGTTCGGCCGCACCATCAAGGTTGCTCAGGCCACCGAAGGCCCCTTCTACGCCATGCAGATGCACATCCGCTACTATGCTTCTCTGGGCGGCCTGCACGTGAACGACGATATGCAGGTTCTCAACACCAACCAGGAAGCCATCCAGAACCTGTACGCTGCCGGCGAAGTCATCGGCGGTCACCAGGGTGATGTGTACATGGGCGGCTGCCTGTTCGCCTACGCGATCTGCTCCGGTCACAACGCCGGCGCTGCCGCTTCCACTGCCATTGCTAAGTAATTTTTTCAGGATCCTCCGAGCCGGGACGCCTTCGGGCGTTCCGGTCTTTTTGATTGACAAGCTTTGCATTAGCCCTTATAATGCAAAATATGGATAAGAAAGAATTGATTCTCTCGCAGGCAGAAAAACTGTTTGCTGAGAAAGGATATTACGGTTTGGGTCTGAGCGAGCTGCTCAAACGCTGCGATATTCCGAAAGGAAGCTTTTATTATTATTTTCCGGATGGCAAGATCCAGTTGATTCAGGAGGTGCTGGAATACAGCTATCGCCGGATGCGCAGCGGCATCAGCACGTGGATGACCGAAGAATCCTCCGCCGAAGCCGCCTTTGGGCGCATGATCGACAACCTGTCGGAAGGGCTCCAGCAGGGACGTTTTCTCTCCT
Organism: Clostridia bacterium; assembly: GCA_017547285.1. GTDB lineage: Bacteria > Bacillota > Clostridia > Christensenellales > Aristaeellaceae > Limiplasma. Next base: position 21,229 of record JAFYQB010000039.1, on the reverse strand, counting down.
CGATGCTGCTGTCCATGATTGCCATCGAGTCGGTCTATCTGGATCATCAGGTGAACCAGACCTGCCGGCAGATCTACTGCGACTGGCGTGATTTCTACGCGGAATGCCTGCGCCATTTCGGCTATCAGGAACAGCCCAGCAGGCGCATCGCGCAGGCTGTGTTTGCCCTGATCCACGGTTCGCTGATTTCCTCGTGGATCAAGCAAAACCCCGAGGATCTGCAGCTGGCAAAAGAATCGCTGAAAGATGTGCTTTAATGCCATACAGTCAAAACACCCGCACGGCCGAGCCGCGCGGGTGTTTGCTGTTTAGGGAATCATGCGGGTTCGATCCGCCTCAAATGTCAGATAGCTCTGATCCGGGAACGCATACTCGCCGCGATAGTTGGACGCGTTGTACGCCGGGAACTTGACGGGCTTGTAGCTTTGCTGCTTCACGCCGTCATCCTGCGTATAGATCCACAGGCTGTGATAATCCCATACCACCAGCTCATCGCGCTCGTCGCCGGTCAGATCCATGACCTCCACGCAGCGGTCCGGGTGGCCGTCATCCGGGAAGGCTACAGCGCGCACGCCGTCTCCGTTCAGCAGACCGCCCTTGTGCGCATCCGCATTGGTCAGGATCAGCTCCGCGCCGCTGCCGTCCCAGTTGACGGGGGCGATGATGTTGCCGTTCATCTCGTTTTCCATTTCCCAAATCTGATTGCCGTGTGCATCGTAGAGGAAGATGCACCCCTGATGCCCCCAGAAGTTGGTAACGGCAATTTCGAAGCCCTCGCGTTCCGGGCAATAGTTGGCCACGGACACGCGCTGGGCATGGCCGATCATGTCACGCGCCACGATGTTGCCGTAAAAATCCCCGATGAAGAATCCCTGCGTGCCTGCCACACAGGCGAAATAGCCGTTTTGATCATCAGGCATGAATTTACCGGCCACGATCTCGTCCGTGTGATCCTCGGTGATGGGATAATGCCACAGCTCTTTGCCGTCGCCGTCCAGCAGGCGGTAGCCCACCAGCACCTCGTCGCGGCCATCGCCGTCCACATCCACCGGCAGCGGGCAGTGACCCGTGTTGGTGGGGCTCTTGGAATACCACAGCAGATTCAGCTGATCATCCAGCGCCCATACGCGGCAGTAGCGGTCCTTGATCAGAATATCGGAAGACTTGTCCAGCCCGCGGAAATTGCAGATGCGGATGCCGTCCGGGTTGAGGCGTTCAAAGGCGTAGGTGTCATAGGGCACGCTGTGCAGATCGGGCTCGTCCGCAAGCGGCGTTTTGGCGGCGCGCTTGACCGCGCCGGTGCGGCCATCCAGAATGCGGATCTCAAAGTCCCAGCCCACGATGATCTCGTCAAAGCCGTCGTGGTCGATGTCGTACACCTGCAAAGGCATGTCGGCGGATACCTTGCCCAGCACCTCCGACTGCTTACTGGGCTCGCCCAGCTGCCACAGCACGTTTCCGTCCAGATCAATGGCGGTCAGACAGCTGATAAAGCCGTAGGCGTCGCCGGTCACGCGCTTCTGCATCTGCGCCAGCACAATCTGCCAGCTTTCATCACCCCAAAGATGCCCAAAACGCAGCTGGCGGCTGGTGCCGAAATTTTTGAGGTCGATCTTTTTCCACAATTTCATGGCAGGGCGCTTTGCCATTTCGCTGCGTTCACACTGTGCGGCGGCTTCTTCGCGCTGATGGATGGCCTCCGCCTCCTCGGGGGTAACGCATACCTGCACATCGCCGAATCGGGTGGGGCAGTCCGCCGTGAGAGCGATCTTGCCGCCGCGTGATGCCTGCGGCACATCCGCCTCGATAATCGTGCTGCCGTCGATCGCGCAGCGCACATGCCCGTTTTGCACATCCACGCAAAAGCGGTATTCCGTGTCGCTGTCGCAGACAAAGGGAACCTCAGCCAGAATGCGGATTTCCTCCTTGTAGCGGTGGGCAAGGCGCGCGGTATCGCCGTTTTCCAGACTGAACACCAGCGTATCGATGGAGTGGTTCATGCAGAAACACAGTCCCGCCATGCCTCGCAGAGAGAGCCTGCGCACCGCGGCTGATACGGCATAGTTGTTCCATACGGTTTTACCTGTTTGCAGCGTGGGAAAAATGCGGTGCGGGTGGTTCTTTTCAATGCGCTGGCACTCCATAAAGTGCCGGCCGTCTTTTTCCGTCATCAGCCAGGTGGGGCCGTGGCCGTTCCAGCTGTAGTTGACCACCTGATCCACCCACGCGCCGTGGTCGCCTTTTTCCACCACATAGTGGTATTCGCCCGTGGCGGTGTGGTCGGGATCATAGGGGAATTCACCGATGGGGAACGCGCGGAAATCGTCGGAGAAAAGGATGTGGTTTTTCATGAAACCAGCCTCCGTATGAACGTTTTTTGCTTTCTTAATGATAACACGATCCCAGCCGGATGAAAAGAAAAAGCTTTCCGGCAAACAGCAGCGTCAGGCATTTTTCGGAAAAGGTCAGCGTGCCCACATAGCTGGCATAGCCGGGACGGCCATAGTAGTTGGGAGGAAGCACGATGCCGCCGCCCAGATTGCGGACAATCGCCTCGCAGATCCCATGCGCCTTGAGCGCATCCTGCCCCAGCGGCAGATGATCCGCGTGCCATTCCAGCAGACCGGTGGGTACAATGAACACAGGCATTTCCTCTACTGCATGCAGAAATTCATCCGGCAGCATTTCTTCATAGCGAAAGGTTCTCTGCATCCACCATTCCTCCCTATCAGATCGTCAGAAACAGCAGTCCGCCAAAGGAAACCGCCGCCGCGCCAACCGCATACCGGTTGGGCTTCTTGCCCAGAATCCAGTCCCACATCAGCGAGAGCACAATGACACCGCCGGTAACGATGGGATACTGAATAGAAGCATCCACATGCAGAAGCGCAATCAGTAGAATCAGATTGGCAAAAGTGGTAATCACGCCATATCCAGCCGAACTGCCGATGGATCGTGCGGGGCGCTTCAGGGTGATGGGCTGACCCATCCTTCGACAGATGAACAGCACGACGATCACAATCAGCAGTCCCCAGCCTCTTTCCATCAGGCTGTAGGCCGAAGCTGAAACGGCGATGTCGCCCGCGCGCTGGTGAATGGTGGAGAATACGCCGGAAAGCCCGTTCATCACAAACACGCCCAGATACCACGGCAGAGGCGAACCCTGTTTCTTCTTTTCTTCTGCTGTGGTTTCTTTGCCTCTGAGTCCAATCAGCAAAGCTGCCATGATCAGCAGGGTGCAAATGCACTTCTGCCATGTAAGCGGTTCTCCGCAGAACAAAATCGCGTATGCGAAGGGCAGCAGCATGCCGCCCAGCATGGAGTACAGCGAAAAGACCGACAGGTTGGCGCGGCTCAGCACAATGATGGACAGGTAGGCGGAGAGCACATTCTTGGCCGCCGAAACAAACGCAAGCGCCATGGAGAAAAAGGAATACTGGAATGCGTCCGCATTGGTGAAAACCAGCATCGCGCAGCCAGCCAGTCCTGTCAGACCGGAGAATAGCATGGCGGTGACCACATTCGCGCCCTCGCCGCGCTGGTAAACGTCGTTAAACACAAACTGGATCGAGAAAAGGAAGGTGGCAAAAACAATCAGAGCGATATACATTGCTTACTCTTCTTTCTTCTGGAGTGATACGCCCGCCTGCTCCAGGCGGAACACGCGATAGGGATTCATCAGGAACATCTGCTCTGCCATCCACTTGGCATGATCCAGATCAAAGCAGCCCTCCGCCACCTTCTGCGCCAGCACCTGGCTGACGGTTTCCTTGGCGATCAGCAGATGTGCATACATATGGTTCTCATGCCCGCAGTCGCCGCCGAAGGCCATGATCTTGGTAGCGGGCACGCTGTCCAGCCATTCATTCAACGCTGCTTTGGCGCCGTTGGCAGAAAGCAGATAGGCCCAGCTCAGGTCCGGATACACATTCTGGAACATTTTGCCCAGCGAGCCGATTTCCAGCTGGTAGGGATAGCCCATGTGCATGATCACGAAATCCATGTCCTTGTATTCCAGAAACAGCGGGCAAAGCTGCAGCGGATTGCCGTTTGGGATGATGTTGCCGTAACCCGCAGCCATGCCGGTATGCATCTGTACCGGCAGCCCGCGCTGCTGAACACGGCTGAGCACATGGCGGAACATGAACTCCTGATAGGCAGAGGAGGGAGGCAGATAGCCATTATCCTCCCGCAGGGAACGGATGAAACTTTCCTCCGCCTCGGCATAACTGCCATATCCTATGTTCAGGCTGCGGTCAGTCGCGATGGTGGTTTTGAATGCCACGGCTCCTGCATCGCAGTAACGGTTGATCATTTCGTCGCAGGCATCCAGCCAGTCGATAAAGGTATGGATGGATACTCCGAGGGTTTTGCGAACGGTTTCAATTTCGATCCGCTCCACAAATTCCTCCAGCCGGAAGGCCGGCCGCAGATGGCGACGGTCGCAATCCATATCAGAATCCACGATGGCGCACAGGATCTTTGCGCGTTCCAGCCCCTCATGATAGCTTTGACGGGCATCCTTCGAGGCGAACTGCACGCTGATTTGCTCAATGGTATCGCGGCTGATTTCCCGAATGCCATATACCTCCTGCGCCACCCGTTCATGCATGCGCATATAGCCTGTGTTGCGGCAGGCCTTCCAGTACGGCTCGCACAGCGCCCAGCGCTCCAGCAACGGCAGGGATGGATCCATTGCCTTCGCCAGCATTTCTTTCGCCATGCCGGCGGAATGCAGATCCATGCGGGCATAGGTATTGATCATGGTTTTCAGATAATCAGGGTTCGAATCGGATTTATATACAGCGGTATGCTCATGGGTATCAACAACCCACAAGGGACTGATAAACGCATGGAGCTCCTCATAAATCCGGCTGTAATCAGACATACACTTTCCCTCCTTGATCTTTTTATCTTAAATTTGCCCCAGTCAGAAATCAACCTTTTTTCCGGCAAACAACAACGTTTCATCACATTAAACACCTCTCAAGCAACTTTCGGCCTCCGTATTCACCGCAATGGCAAGAAAGTCGATTGTCAGGGCAAATACAGCGTATTATAATGGCAGCAAACCCGCAAAGGAGCGTTTCTTCCTATGAATCCTGTTTTGCCCAGAACTCATTTCGTCCCCGATGGCGAGGCGCATGAAATGCCGGACGGCACGATCCGCGAGACGCTCCCCACAACGCAGGGAGTTGAACCGCCGATCAGGGTTGGCAGTTTGATTGCCGCAGCTGACGCTTGCCGCCTTGCAGGAAACGGTTCCCATACGCATATCCTGCCGGATACGCGCTGCCCTGGCGAGGAGGTGCTGGCCATCGCTTCCCCTGAAGGCTGGGCGGCGTACCGCTACGTAAACTTTGATCAGCCCATAACCGAGACTGTGCTGGAAATGGAAGCGAATGGATTCGGCGAGGTAAAGATATGGGGCGATGATGAGTTAATCGGCGAAATACCTGTTCGACCAACCAACGGCGAGCGCTGGAAAATGAAAAGCACTGTACGCTCTGTATCCGGCATTCATACGCTGTATCTGGAATGGAAGCTCGACGAGGAATGCACAGCGATCATCAAGCGTATAAGTATGTTGTTGTGAATATGTAAAGTAGACAGATGATTCATTGCTTGTGCTTATCGACCTAATTTTATGCCTCGTACTCAAATGTGATTATTGATAAATGCCTCTGGTGCAAATACACACCAGAGGCATTTTCATTATGACAACCAGAGATTTTCAACTATTTCTATTGTTCAGTCTGCAAAGAAATATGAAAACACCCTTGACAAAATAACTTGAAACCCGGAAAGCTTTTTCGGATGCCGCGCATCAGCGGTTGGCATACATCTTTTCATAGTAGTTCTGATATTCGCCGCTGATGATGGTTTCCCACCATTCGCGGTTTTCCAGATACCATTTGATGGTCTTCTGGATGCCGTCTGCAAACATGGTTTCGGGCAGCCAGCCAAGCTCGGAGTGGATCTTGGTGGGGTCGATGGCGTAGCGCATATCGTGGCCCTTGCGGTCGGTCACGTAGGTGATCAGGCTTTCGGGCTTGTCCAGCGCCTTGCAGATGAGTTTGACGATGTCGATGTTCCTCATCTCGTTGTGACCGCCGATGTTGTACACCTCGCCCACGCGGCCCTTGTGGATGATCAGGTCAATGGCCTTGCAGTGGTCGGTTACATACAGCCAGTCGCGCACGTTCAGGCCTTCGCCGTACACGGGCAGGGGCTTGTTGTTCAGGCAGTTGGCGATCATCAGCGGGATCAGCTTCTCGGGGAAGTGATAGGGGCCGTAGTTGTTGGAGCAGCGGCTGATGGTGACCGGCAGGCCGAAGGTGCGGTGATAGGCCTGCACCAGCAGGTCCGCGCTGGCCTTGGAGGCGCTGTAGGGGCTGGAGGTGTGGATGGGCGTGGTTTCCGTAAAGAACAGGTCGGGACGGTCCAGCGGCAGGTCGCCGTAGACTTCGTCGGTGGATACCTGATGGTAGCGGGTGATGCCGTACTTGCGGCAGGCGTCCATCAGGGTCTGGGTGCCCAGAATGTTGGTCTTGAGGAATACGCCGGGATCCTCGATGGAGCGGTCCACATGGCTTTCCGCCGCAAAGTTGACCACGATGTCGGGATGCTCCTCCTCAAACAGGCGGAAAACCGCCTCGCGGTCGCAGATATCGGCCTTTACAAAGCGGAAATGGGGGTTGTCCATGACCGGGGCAAGGGTGGAAAGATTGCCCGCGTAGGTCAGTTTATCCAGGCAGATGATGCGGTACTCCGGATACTTGTCCAGCATGTGGAAAATAAAGTTGCTGCCAATGAAGCCCGCGCCGCCGGTTACGATAATGGTCATATTCATTCCTCCGTATGTCAGTCTGACAGGCTGAACTGTTAGGTTTACTATAGCATTTTTCGCGTATGAAGTCAATTTGCGCACCTGTAAAAAACGCTGCCGTATTGCATACGGCAGCGTATCAGATCAGGCTTCTTCGGTTTCCGCTGCATTGGCGGGCTTTACAAACCGCGCCAGCTGTGCGGCAATTTCGTACAGCAGGTACATGGGCAGACCCAGCATGCACTGGGATACCACATCCGGCGGGGTGAGCACGGCGGCTACCACGGCGATGGCCAGCACCACGTATTTGCGGGCTTTGGCAAGCTTCGGATAGTTCACCTTGCCGCGGCGCGCCAGCATGAAAATGACCACGGGCAGCTCGAACATCAGACCGAAGGGCAGCACAAAGGAGAGCACAAAGTCAAAGTACTCCTGCACCGACCACATGGCGGGCGCCACCGTGTCCGAGGCCGCCCAGAACAGGTTGATGGCCAGCGGGAACACATACAGGTAGCAGAACGCCACGCCTGCAATGAACAGAAGCAGCGCCGCAAAGAACAGCCCGGCAAACAGGCGCTTTTCATGCGGGTAGAGCGCGGGAGAAATGAAGCTCCACACCTGCTGGATGATGACCGGCATGCCCGCCACAACGGCTGCCACAAGGCATACCTTGAGCTGGATCATCAGCGCCTCCGAAACGGCAGTGGCAATGATATCGATGCCGCGGCTGCGCACGGGAGCCAGCACAAAATCCACCAACGGATTGCAGAACAGATAGAAAAACAGCACAAACAAAACGCCCACTGCCGCAGCCGATACAACGAGTACCCGTCTCAGCGCGCGGATGTGCTCATAGAGCGCTTCTTTTTGATTCATGCGTCCTTGCCGTCCTCAGCGGTTTCTTCCTTCTTTTCGGGAGCCACTTCCTGCTTGAATTCGCGGATGCTCTTGCCCAGCGCCTTGCCAACGCCGGAAAGCTTGCTGCCGCCGAACACCACCAGCGCCAGTACCAGAATGAGCAGAATTTCGGTAATGCCAAGTCTCATAAGTATATCCTCCTGTTATTTGTTCAGATCAAGCGTATCTCTGGCCGCCTCAGCAGTGGAACGCACGGCGTCCTCCACATCCTTCTGCGCCTGTTTCAGATCCTCAGTAGGGTCAACCTCTTTGAAGGTTTTTTCCAAATCGCGGGAGGTGCGCTTGAATTCATCCACCACGTCGCCGATGCCGGTTTCATCCTGAAACTCTCGAACGAACTGGCGGATGGTGCGCACGCCGCGGCCCAGCGCAGCGGCAACCTTGGGCAGATCGCGCGGACCCACGATCACAAATGCCACCAGCAGGATCAGGATCAGCTCGCTGAAGCCAATGTTGAACATAAGCCCGCTCCTTTCCGTCCTTTTTTGAGATAAATGTATTATAACAAACTCCGCCGGTGAATGCAAACCGAAAAACGTGCCGAAAGACGTTGACGAACGTTCGTTTGCGGTGCTATGATGAAATTCATGAATGTAACAGCGGGGGATGGAACCATGATCAGCATCACGCGGGAGCAGGCGAAGCGTTTTCTGCTTGCCAAAAACGGCCTTCTGGGAGCCAGCCGTTTCAGGGGCAGGGAAGGCGTGCTCAACTATGTGCAGCAGGCAGGCTGCGTGCAGTATGATCCTGTGGATGTGTGCGGCAAAAGCCATGAGCTGGCGTTTCTGGCGCGCGTGAAGGGTTTCAGCCGTGAAATGCTGTGGGAACTTTTGTATCAGGACCGCGCGCTGATCGATTATTTTGACAAAAACATGTGCCTGATGCTCACCGAGGACTGGCCGCATCTTGGCTGGATGCGCGAGCATTTCCGCACCCACACCCGCTCCCGCGAGGCGGTGGAGCCCGTGGCGCAGCAGCTGATGGGCATCATCCACCGTCGCGGCTGCGTGTCCGCGCAGGAGCTGGATATGAAGGAAAAGGTGGACTGGCCATGGGGGCAGACGTCGCTGGGCCGTGCCGCGCTGGAAACGCTGTATTTCCGCGGTGATCTGGTGGTGCATCACAAGACGGGGACCGTCAAGAGCTACGCGCTGGCTGCCGACTGCCTGCCAGCGGAACTGCTGAATGCGCCGGATCCTTTTCAAAACGAACGTCAGCGTCAGATGTGGCAGGTCATGCGCCGCATCGGCGCGGTGGGCATGCTGTGGAATGCCTCCAGCGACGCCTGGCTGGGCGTGGACGGCCTGAACGCGCAGGTGCGCAATGAGGTGTTTGACGCGCTTTTGAACCTTGGGATCATCCGGACCGTTCAGGTGGAGGATATGCTCCGCCCGCTGTATGTGCTTGCGGAGGACCTGCCCCTTCTGGAAAGCTGCCGCCAGCCCGCCGCGCAGGACCGGACGGTGCGCTTCCTGCCGCCGCTGGACTGCATGCTGTGGGACCGAAAGCTCATTGCCGCGCTGTTTGATTTCCACTATAAATGGGAGATCTATACCCCGGAGGAACAGCGGCATTATGGCTATTATGTGCTGCCGGTGCTGATGGGCGAACGGTTCGTGGGCCGCATCGAGCCCGTGTGCGACCGCAGAAACAACGTGCTGCTGGTGCGCCGCTTCTGGCCGGAGGAAGGCGTGAAGGTGAACGACCGCTTCCTGTGGGCTTTGGAGGACGCCGTGCAGAACCTGTGCCGTTTCCATGGCCTGAACCGGGTAATGTGGGCGCAGGACTGGCTGGCGGAGTAACAAGATTTTTGCCAAAATGGCTCAAATGTTGAAATTTGTTTGGTGATATTGTATAATGACTCTGTATCCTATTACCGGATCAATGGAGGTAACGGAGTGTACAGACTGCTGATTGTCACTGAGAACCAGAATGTGAACGATATGATTTCCGCCATGCAGGGCTGGGAGAAGCTTGGTTTTAAGCCGCCCCGGCTGCGCGCCACCACGCAGGAGGCTCTGGAGTGCATGAAAAAGCATGCCATTGACGCCATCGCGGTGGATCACGCGCCTGCTTTTGAAGCGCTTCTGACCTGCCTGGACGAGCAGTATCCCGATATGCCCATGTTCCAGATCGCCTCCAGTCAGGAGGAACAGATGCAGATCGTGCAGGAGCTTTCCCGCCTGCTGATCCGGCTCAAGGCAGATGACTCCAACGACGCTTATGACGCAGCTTCCAGCATGCAGCTGCAGCGTGAACGCTGGATCAAGCGGCTGGTCAGCGGCATGATCCCCGGCGAGGATGCGCTGAAGCGTCATCTGGCGCTGTACCGCTTTCACATGCAGCCCGACCTGCCCTGCGTACTGGCTCGCCTGGAAATGAGCGATGAGGACGGCTTTATGTCCGTGCGCTGGCATTATGGCAGCGAGCGCCTGGAAACGGCGCTGCGCAATTTCTTCGGTCAGGCTTACAGCCATATGTCCATGCATTTGGCCGTCGTATCGCCCGAGGAGGTCCGCGTGCTGTGCTATCCCGCCAGCCCCGAGTTTGCCGTAAGCGAGAACATTGCCTACGACTATATGTGTGAAACCGTGGAGCAGATTGAAAACTACCTCGGTCTGCATATGAATATTACCAGCGTACAGCGCATTTCCGGTCTGCGGGAACTGTGCTGCTAAAACAGAAATTTGATAGAAGGGGGATTCATCATGGATTTCTTCAAGAATATGATCACCGGTCAGCTGATCGACGTGATCGAATGGACCGATGACAGCCGCAACACCATGGTTTCCAAGTATGATATGAACGGCAAGGAGATCATGATGGGCGCGCAGCTCACCGTGCGCGAAAGCCAGGCCGCCGTGTTTGTGAACGAAGGCCAGCTGGCGGACGTATTCACCCCCGGCCGTTATGAGCTGAGCACCCAGAACATGCCCGTAATGACCGCGCTCAAGGCGTGGAAGTTCGGTTTCAAATCGCCCTTCAAGAGCGATGTGTACTTCGTCAATACCCGTCAGTTCATGGACTGCAAGTGGGGCACCGCCAATCCCGTGATGATGCGCGACGCCGAGTTCGGCATGATCCGCATCCGTGCGTTCGGCTCCTACTCCTTCCGCGTGGTTGATCCCGCGCTGTTTATGAAGGAAGTATTCGGCACCAGCTCTCTGTTCACCGTGGACGGCGTGGAAGGCCAGATCAAGTCCATTGTCGTCAGCGGCCTGAGCGACGCCATTGCCCAGAGCAAGATCCCCGCACTGGATCTGGCGGCCAACTATACCGAACTTGGCCAGTATGTGCTGCAGACCATCAACCCCAAGCTGGAGCCCATGGGCCTGACCCTGTGCGGCTTTGTGGTGGAAAACATCAGCCTGCCCGAAGAAGTGGAAAAGGCCATGGACAAGCGCACTTCCATGGGCGTGCTGGGCGATCTGAACCGCTACACCCAGTTCCAGGCTGCCGAAGCCATGCGTGAAGCGGCCAACAATCCCTCCGGCAACAGCATGGCCGGCATGGGCGTTGGCATGGGCGCTGCGGCCGTAATGAGCCAGATGTTCACCCAGAGCATGAATCCCATGCAGCAGCCCGCTCCTGCGGCTCAGCCTGCCGGCGCTGCCTGCTCCGGCTGCGGCAACCCCGTGCCTGCCGGCGCCAAATTCTGCCCCAACTGCGGCCAGCCCCAGACCGCGCCCCAGGCCCGTTTCTGCACCGGCTGCGGCGCTAAGCTGGAAGCAGGCGCCAGGTTCTGCCCCGAGTGCGGCCAGAAGCAGTAAGCATCTAATCAAAACAAATTCCGGAGCCGGCGTTCTGCGCCTGCTTCGGAATCTTTTTTAGGAGAAAAACATGAAGAAAGTACCGATGATGCTGATCATCGATGACGGCACCCCCATCACCGATGTGTTCCCCATGAGCTATCTGCACGAATTCTGCGATCTGATGCAGCGCTACGGCGTGCGCGGCAAGTTTTCCATCATCCCTATGCCCACGGGACACGGTGATCTTGTGAATGGGATCAAGGGACATGACAAAGCCCTCACGGATCAATGGCTGGATACCGTGCGCAGCCGTTTGGGCGGGTCATTTGATTTCTGCCCGGAGATCCTGACGCATGCACAGGTGGTGGACTTGGAAACCGGCGGCCTGCTGCCGGTTCTGGAACACGAATGGTCCAGAACGCAGGACCGAACCACCATGGCCCCGTACATCGCCCGTGCGGTGGAACTGTTAACGCAGGCGGATTTGAAGCCGACGGGCGTGACCTCGCCGGTGGATTTTGGCATCCATGTGGAAAACGAGTACGCCGCTTCGGTCGCGCTGGCGTTTGACAAGGCGCTGGGCCAGAAGGAGAGCTGGTATTTCCTGCACTGCCGCGGGTACGGCTATCATCCGCGCCCGTGGGTGGCTTATGACGACGGCGAACGCCGCGTGGTCTCCATCCCCTCCAACTGTCCGGACCGTTTCTGGCAGTCGCTGGATAACCCGGATGATTCCGATGCTTTTGTACACAAAATGGCGGATCAGCTGCTCACGGAGGATGGAACTGCAGGCGATATTGCGGAGATTCTGGCCGATAACGGCTGGCCGGTGATGCTGGCACATTGGCAGTCCATGTTTTCCGGCGGACGGATGGCGGGCTTCAAGGCGCTCAAAATCGTACTGGAGCGTATTGAGCGCCTGCTGGGGGATCGCGTGGAATGGCACAGTGCCTCCGAACTGATGCGCAAAACGCTGGACGCAGCGTCGCAACGTACATGTCATCCTGAGGAATAAAATGACGAAGGCTCCTGCCAAACGGTATCCAACCGCTTCGTAGGAGCCTTCTTCTATTTCCTCCTGTACCTGCCCGGCGTTGTGCCCAGCTTTTGCTTGAACACACGGGTCATGTACGTGTCGCTGCCAAAACCGGTCTGTTCGGCAATGGAGGCGATGGTATCATCCGTTGTGGCCAGCAGCTTGATGCAGGCTTCGATGCGCAGGTGGGTCAGCCACGCCACGGGCGTTTCGCCGGTCACTTCCCGGAACAGGCGGATGAGCCGGTCATCGCACACATGGATCAAACTGCTCAGCTGCGAAAGCTGGATTTTTTCGTTGTAATGCGCCCGCAGGTAATCCAGCACCGGCTGAAGCTTGAGAAAACGGTTGTCGGCAGCGTTTTCTTCCAGGCCGAACAATTGGATCAGGCGCGCCTCCAGTTGCAGCAGGCAGGCGGCGATCTGCATTCTGGCGGCGATGGAAACGTCCTCGTACAGGACGTGAATGCGGTCGATGCAGGCGCACAGCTCCTGCCAGCCTTCCTGACCGCTGGCGACCACATACTGCGTGCGCTGGGCGGCTGTGAACAGCGCGGAAAAGCTCAGCTGCAGATCCGCCGCTTCCATAACAGCGGGTTCGTAGATCACGCCGCGGACGGCGGCGTCCTCCGTCAGGCTGATCACCTCATGCACGGCGGAGGACGGCACAAAGATCAGATCGCCCTCCCCGCATTCCGTGTGCGTGCTGCCGCAAAGCAGCCGGATGCGCCCGGCGACGACCTGAATGATCTCTGCAGAGGTGTGATAATGGAGCCTTGCCAGCGTTTCCCGCCCGCTTTGACTGGACAGGTAGATGGGAAAACGCGGGTTGGCAAAACGTTCAAACTTGTATTCTGCAGGCTGCATGGCAATGATCTCCTGTAAAAGTCGAAATTGTGCAGGAAAACACGTTAATTGTTGCTTGATACTTTGATTATAGCCGAATATAATATAGTTGGCAATATGCCGTACCCAGTATTTGAGGAGGATGGAACCATGATGGTGCCCAAGAAATGGGGGCAGGGAGCGCTGTTTGCTTTTTCTGCTCTGGATGGACATTCCTACGCTTCTGATGACATGACCGGTATGCTGTGCGGCGACCGTATCGGCATCCGCTTTTTTACCCAAGTCAAGCGCGAGCTTGCCATCGTCAATGTACGCGGCAAGAATCTGGAATATGATGCCGTTACCAGCGATTATATTCGTTTCGCCTTTCCTGAACAGCCCGCTGTGCGCATCATCTACGCCAAGGCGCATCTGGTGATCGGCAACGTGAGCGGTGTGATGGAACCCGCCATGTTCACCGAAGGCCGCCACAAGACCGAAACCGTGGGCAATGTGGAAATCCACGATACCATGGACGGCGATTTCACCGCGTTGGCATGGTTTGGCGACCGCTTCGCCTTTGCTTTTGCCCACACCCGCGAGGATGTGCTGAAGCTGGCCGAAGAGGGCATGCAAATGGATCTGGACGCTGAAGAAGCGAAGAAGCTTTCCTTCTTTGAAAAGCATGGTCTGGCCGAAGATGCGCCCCATGCCGACCTGTACGCCAAGACCCTGTCCTGCATGAAGACCCAGTTGTATTCTCCCGAAGCGCAGTTTGATACCATCTGGTCCACGCCCGATCGTCTGCCTCACAAGAGCCTGTGGCTGTGGGACTCCGTGTATCATGCCATTGGTCACCGCAATATCGACGGCAAACTGGCGGAGGATCTGATCCACGCGATCTGGATCAACCAGTACGAAAACGGCTTTGTGCCCCATATGGCCAACCTGAATGTCCGTTCTGCGATCACTCAGCCCACCATCATCGGCTGGGGCGCGTGGAAGGTGTATCAGACTACCGGCAACCGCGAATTTCTGAAGGAATGCTACGAGAACAACGCCCGCTTCCTGAAGTGGTGCCGCGATAACCGCCGTTCCTCAGAGAAGGAAGTCTACACCTGGCAGACCACCGATGATGTGCTGTGCCGCTGCGATGAGTGCGGCATGGACAACTCTCCCCGCTTTGACACCCATGATCCTCTGGTCGCCATCGATTTCTGCTGCTTCATGGCCAACGACGTTCGCCACATGAAGCTGATGGCCGATGAGCTGGGCCTGGCCGAAGACGCCGCTTTCTACCAGAACTGGTACGAGCAGATCGCCAAGGATACCAACGACCTGCTCTGGTACGAAGAGGAAGGCTTCTACTTCGACTGGAACATCCCCAAGGGCGAAATGCACAAGGTGTGGAGCGTTGCTTCCTTCCTGCCTCTGTTTGCCGGCATCTGCAACGATCATCAGGCCGTCAAACTGGTGGAGCAGCTCCGCAATCCTGAAACCTTCGGCACCGAGTTCCCCATCCCCACCATTGCCCGCAACGACGCCACCTTTGGTTCCGACCTGTGGCGCGGCCCGGTGTGGATCAACTACAACTATATGATCGCTGAAGGCTTGAGCAACTGCGGCTATAAAGCTGACGCCAAATTTATTGTGGACAAGACCATCTTCCACATGAACCGCTGGTATCAGGCCACCGGCGTGATCAACGAGTTCTATGATTCCGCCAACCTTGTGCCCCCGGCTCACCATAACCGCAAGGGCCTGCCCTTCGAGCCCTATAACATTGACGTGCGCATGCAGACCATTCGCGACTACGGCTGGTCCAATACCCTGCTGTGCGATATGCTGGCTCACCGCGCGTAAAACCATAGCTCAAACCCCGCTCCTGTTCGTGAGCGGGGTTTTTGTTGTGTGATGCGGAAAATTGTGCTATAATGCAAAAATCCCCGCGTGCGATTCCCGCACAAGGCGGCGTATCCGCCGGGAGGATCAGATTAATGTTTACCCAAGCGTCCCGCGCAAACGCGCGGGACGTTTTCGTATGGCGTTCACACAATCAACATACAGCTGATGTATGATGTCAGCTGTAAATGCTTTCCCAAGGAGGAGAACCATGAAAAAGTTTCTGAAATTCCTGCTGGTGCTGAGCGTGCTGGGCGTGGCCGGTTATTACGGCTGGCAGTACTATCAGCAGAACTACGCCAAGCCCGCCAGTACGCCCGCCATGGCTCAGCCTGCCTACACCGAGTACACCATCGGCCGCGGCAACCTGAGCAAAAACGTGACCGGCACCGGCACGCTTTCCATCGCCCGCACGGCGGATATCGCGCTGCCCTATGCCGTGACTGTGACGGATACGCTGGTGGCGGAGGGCGATAACGTGACCGCCGGTCAGGCGCTCATGACCATCGACACCGCCGCTTTGCAGACTGCGATCGATACTTTGCAGACCGAGCTGGATACTACCGAGTCGGATATCGCTTCTCTGGCGGACAGCTACAAGCGCGCAGAATACATCAAGCTGCCCATGGACTGCCGCGTGAAGGAAGTGTACATCCAAAACGGCGACTACATTCAGGACGTGATGGCCGAAAAGGGCTCTATTGCGCTGCTTTCGCTGGACGGTCTGATGTATGTGGACGTCCCCGTGATCGAAGGACTGGATATTCTGGACGAGACCGGCGTGACCATCGGCAACCGCAACACGACCGGCATCGTGCGCGCCATCAGCGGCGATACCATGAGTATCTCCTTCAGCGATGAATACGGTGCGCAGGGCCAGGAGGTGACCATCAAGGTCAGGGGAAAAGCCGTAGCCGCAGGCAGCTGCTACATTCATATGCCCTACCACCTGACCACCACCGCAGAGGGCTATATTGAACTGGTCAATCTGGAGGTCAATGCCAAAAAGTACGCCGGCAACCGCATCTGTTACCTGAACAACATTCCCATGAGCGCCACCTATGACGCACTGCTCATGACCCGCGAAAAGCAGCAGAAGCAGCTGAACGAAATGAAGACCCTGCTCAGATTGGGCATCATCGGCGCGCCGGAGGACGGCATCGTATCCACCGTGGTGGCTCCCTCTGCAACCGAGCAGGCTGCCTATACGGTGCTGGCCTCCCTCTACGTGGGCGATGAAAAGGAAATGGTCATTTCCGTGGACGAGCTGGACATCATCAACGTCAGGGTCGGTCAGAATGTGGATATCGCCATGGATGCGATCAAGGACCGCACCTATCCCGCCAAAGTGACCAAGGTCAGCCAGATCGGCACGGCCAGCGGCGGCGTGACCGTGTATAATGTGACCCTCACCATCGAGGGCGATGAACGCCTGCGCTTTGGCATGAACGGCACGGCCACCGTGCACATCGAAGAGCTGAACAATGTGCTGCTGGTGCCGCTCACCGCGCTCAATGCCAGCCGCGGCCAGAGCTATGTGTGGGTCAAGAGCGCAAACACCGCTGCGGATGAACCCGGCGTGCGCACGCTGGTGGAAACCGGCCTGAGCGATGAAACCTACGCGCAGGTCGTGAGCGGCCTCAACGAGGGCGATGTGATCCTCATCACCCGCGAGGCCGATGACAGCAGCTCCTCCACCATGAACTTCGGCGGTTTTGGCGGCGGCGGCATGATGAACTTCGGCGGCGGCAGCATGCCCAGCATGCCCTCCGGCGGCTCCATGCCCGGCATGGGCGGCGGCAGCTTCGGCGGTGGCGGCGGACGCCGCTGAGGGAGGATGATGGCATGATCGAAATGAAAGACGTGGTCAAGCGCTATACCCTTGGCGGCGAGACCATTTACGCGCTGGATCATGTATCGCTGCGCGTAAGGCCGGGCGAGTATGTGGCTGTGATCGGCCCCTCCGGCTCCGGCAAATCCACGCTGATGAACATCATCGGCTGTCTGGATCAGGCGGACAGCGGCACCTATATCCTCAACGGCAAACCCATCAAAAAGTACCGCGAGCGCCAGCTGGCGCGCATCCGCAACCGTCAGATCGGCTTTATCTTTCAGGGATTCAACCTTTTGCCCAAGCTGAGCGCCTTTGAAAATGTGGAATTGCCCATGATCTATCAGGGCATTGGCGCACGCAAACGCAAAAAGATGGCCAAAGAAGCGCTGGAACGCGTGGGTCTGGGCGAACGCATGAAGCACCGCCCCAACCAGCTGTCCGGCGGTCAGCAGCAGCGCTGTGCCATCGCCCGTGCGCTGGCGGTGAAACCCTCGCTGATTCTGGCGGACGAACCCACCGGCAATCTGGATACCAGAACCGGACGGGAAATCATGCAGATGTTCAAGGAACTGCATGAGGCGGGCAATACCATTGTGCTGATTACGCACGACAACAAGGTGGCGCAGTGCGCCGAGCGCATCATCCGCATTGAGGATGGCAAATTGTACGAAAATCAGGAGGTGCCGGACGATGATGCTGTTCCAGTCGTTTAAGATGGCACTCAAAGCCATTGCCGGCAACAAAATGCGCTCATTTTTGACCATGCTGGGCGTGATCATCGGCGTGATGGCCGTGGTGGTGCTGGTGGCCATCGGTCAGGGTGCGAACGCCTCCGTGGTGGAAAGCATCGAGGGTATGGGCACCAACCTGATCACTGCCAACATCACCGCCCGCCGTATGAACCCCGTGAATATGGACGGCCTGAACGAGCTGGCGCAGAACCCGTTCATCGAGTATACTGCCCCCACGGCCAATGTGAGCGGCACGGTCAAGGCAGGCAACGCTGCCTATGAGGACGGCCAGGTGATGGGCACAACGCCCGGGTACGAGCATATCCGCGGATGGGAAGTGGCCGAAGGCCGTTTCCTCACCCAGCCGGATATCGACAACCGCAGCTTTGTGGCGGTCATCGGCGCGGAAGCGGCCACGGAAATGTACGGCACCACCCACGCCGTGGGCGAAACATTCTCCCTTTCCGGCTACACCCTCACCGTGGTGGGCGTTCTGGAAAGCAACGGAGAAAACGCATCCGGCAGCAACGATAACCAGGTGCTCATTCCTTTTTCGCTGGCGCAGCGTCTGGCCCAGTCCACCAGCATTTCCAGCTTTTATGTATCCGCCGTGTCCTCCGAAATGGTGGAAATGGCCCAGCTGGCAGTGGAAATGTTCCTTGCCGAGGCGTTTGAAGGCTATACCGCCAACAGCTGGGGCACGCAGTACCGCGTGTACAACCAGTCTGAAATGCTGGATACCCTGTCAGAAACCACCGAGACCCTCACCCTGATGCTGGGCGGCATTGCGGCCATCTCGCTGCTGGTGGGCGGCATCGGCATCATGAACATCATGCTGGTTTCCGTCAGCGAACGTACAAGGGAGATCGGCATCCGCAAGGCCATCGGCGCATCCCGCGGCAACATCCTGATGCAGTTTCTGATCGAATCGCTGGTGGTAAGCATGATGGGCGGTGTGCTGGGGCTGTTGATTTCACAGGGTGCAGTGGACTTCCTGGCACCCATTCTGGAGATGAAACTGGAAATCCCCGTAAACGTGGCATGGCTGGCCATTGGCTTCTCCGTGTTCATCGGCGTGGTGTTCGGCATGTATCCGGCCAACAAGGCAAGCAAGTTAAAACCCATCGACGCGCTTCATTACGAAGGATAAACATAAAAATCCCTCCTGCTGTGCACACTAGGCACACGTCAGGAGGGATTTTTTATATGAGAGGATTTCGTACCGATCTGGCTATGGAAAGTGTGGGCGATAACGCCGGAAGGCTGGAAGGGGTCAAGGTCAGCACGCACCGCGCAGGAGGCGTGACCCACACGCGCATCCGCATTGAGCACGAACAGGCGGCGGAAATGCTGGGCCGCGAACAGGGTGAATACATCACCCTGGAATACAGCGGCCTGCCGGCCTGTGATACCCGCAGACGGGAAATGCTTGCACGCATGATGGCAGCGGATCTGAAGCGCATGCTGCCAGCGGAGGGCGAGGTGCTGGTGGTGGGGCTGGGCAACCGCAATGTAACGGCGGATGCGCTGGGCACGCGCGTGGTGGAGCGCATGCTGGTCACGCGCCATCTGCATCAGGCCATGGCGGAGGAGCTGCAGGGCAGTCTGCGCGGCGTGAGCGCCATCGCCCCGGGCGTGCTGGGGCTTACAGGCATTGAAACGGCTGAACTGTGCCGTGGACTTGTGCAGCATGTGAAGCCCTGCGCCGTGGTGGCCATCGATGCGCTGGCGGCGTATGAAACGCAGCGCATCTGCACCGCCATTCAGATCACCGATACCGGCATACAGCCCGGCAGCGGCGTCGGCAACCACCGCCTCGGCCTGACCGAGGAAACGCTTGGGGTCAAGGTAATTGCCGTGGGCGTGCCCATGGTGGTGTATGCTTCCACCATCGCCCGCGACGCCATGAGCCGTCTCATCGACCGCTACGGCGCAATGGAGGAAACCAGCCGCGAAACGGCAGATTCGCTGCTCCGTCAGGTGGCGGAGGGTTTTTTGGGAAATATGGTGGTCACGCCACGCGAAATCGATGAACTGGTTCTGAATGTGGCTTCGCTTCTGGCGGATGGGCTGAACAGGGCCTTGCAGCCTGCTGTAGATGCAGAAACATTGCATCATTATTTGCACCTGTGACGCATACACTTTTCGGGTAAGAAGCGGAAGGCGGTGACCCGAATGAATGAAAAAGCCAGATGGTGGTGCGGCATGCTGATCGCGCTGATGATGGGGCTGTATCTGGGACTGTCGCTCCGTGCGCCGGATCATCAGCCTGCAGAGCTGCAGCCGGAAGCAGCAGCTGTTTTTGCCGTGCAGGAAGCGGAGATCGAAGATAATCTGTTTGCACATCCTGTCGAAACGCCTGCCTTTTCCATCGAAGTGCTGCATGCCGAACCGCCGGAGCAGAAAAAGGTGCTTATCTACCACAGTCACACCTACGAGGCCTTTCAGCAGCTGGAAGACAACCGCTATCAGGAAACGGAAAAATGGCGCACTGCAGACCGCGAGCACAACATGATCCGCGTAGGCGAAGAGCTGACCGCACTTTTGCGCGCTCTGGGTCTGGCTGTGGTGCACGATACCACGGCGTTTGAACCGCCGGTGTTGTCCACCGCGTATACCAGGTCGCTGAAAATGCTGGAAAAACGCATTGCCGATGGGGAAACTTATGATTTGTACATCGATCTGCACAGGGATGCCTATTCGGCCAGTTACGGCGGCAGCAACACCATTTCCGCCGGCGGAACGGATGTGGCCAAGCTGATGCTGCTGATTGGCAAGGGCGAGGGCGTGACCGGGCAGGGGTATGATGTGAAGCCGGACTGGGAAACCAATCTGGCCATTGCGCAGGCCATCACCGATGAACTCAATCAGCAGGCGGAGGGCTTATGCCGCGATGTACACATCAAGTCAGGGCGGTTTAACCAGCATGTGGCTCCCGCCTGCGTGCTGGTGGAGGCGGGCAACAACCTGAACACGCTTCAGGAGGTGCTTTCCGCCATGCCGTATCTGGCGGACGCCATTGCGGAGGTGCTGAAAGCAACCCCTACCCCCCTTTCCCCTTGAGGGGAAGGAGGCAGGCCGCAGGCCTGACGGATGAGGTGGGGCGGTTGCAAGCCGCTTTAGGGAGGCGCGTGGTACGCAGCTCCTCCGCACGCTTCCCCTTGAGGGGAAGCAGTCACCGAAGGTGACTGATGAGGTGGGGACGCTGCAAGCAGCTTTAGGGTTGCGTATGGTACGCAGTCCCTCCGCACGCTTCCCCTTGAGGGGAAGCTGTCACCGAAGGTGACTGATGAGGTGGGGATGCTGCAAGCAGCTTTAGGGTTGCGTATGGTACGCAGCCCCTCCGCACGCTTCCCCTTGAGGGGAAGCTGTCAGCCGTAAGGCTGACTGATGAGGTGGGGAC
>JAFYQB010000038.1 GCA_017547285.1 Clostridia bacterium | reverse complement strand
GCTTGCAGCGTCCCCACCTCATCAGTCAGCCTTACGGCTGACAGCTTCCCCTCAAGGGGAAGCGTGCGGAGGGGCTGCGTACCATATGCACCTCTAAATCCGCCTGCGGCATGCACCCTTCGGGTGCCAACTTTCCCACTTTACGGCTGATAATAATTGGTGATCCTGTTCACGCGGCCGTTGCTGCCCAGATGATACTGCAAAATCCACATCTGACCGCCGGCAGTATGACAGCTGTATTGCACGGTGCGGCTGCCGTCCGCATTCTGCAAAACCTGCCCCACGGAGGGATATTCCCAATACAGTCCGCGGCTGTTGTCCACATTGGGCAGCTGACCGCAGTCCTTGTATACGGCGGTGATCTCATCCTCCGTGTTGCCAAATCCCACGCCGCGGGGCGTGTTGCCGATGGCGCGGTTCATTTCGATGCGAACCAGCTTCCAGACGTTGTTTTCCAGCAGGAACACAGCGTAGCCCCAGTCGTAGGTCAGATGGCGCGCTTCCTTTGCCAGACCCAGATAGTTGGCCTGCAGCTCCTCTTTGGGGTTGCCGAAGGTCTGCTTGAAATCTGCCATGGTGGTGGTGTTGAGCACAAAACCGGTGAACACATCGGTTTCCTGATATTTTTCAAGCGGCCAGGGCTTGACGTCAAACTTGTAGATGACCTCCAGAATGGAGCTCATCTTATCGTACTGGTTTACGCATACAGCCTTGAGCGTGACGCGGCCGGAAGGCAGCTTGATGGGCGTTCCATCATAAATGGGGCTGTTTTTGGTGGGCGTGGAACCGTCGATGGTGTAATGATACACGTAGTGGGATTCGATCTCCGCAATTTCAGCCTTTTTCAGATCCTTTTCATTGGGCAGAAGACCGGGACGAAGGCTTACATCGCGCAGGGTTTTGTAGGTGTTGGGCGCAAGGTTGCACTTGGGCGCAGGAGGTGAGGGATAATAGAACGTGTAGGTCACGCTCAGCGGATCGCTCACCAGATCGCCGCTTACGCACACGGCGCGCAGCGTAACCGTGCCCTCGCGCGGGGCAAAGCTGCCCTCGGTCAGCAGAATGCCATCCTGCGGCAGCACGGCATCATCGTCGATGGTGTAGTAGATATCGTAGTTCTGGGGCGATGTGAGGTATACATTGCCTTCCAGCTTGCTGATCTCGTAACGTCCGGCTCGCAGGCTGATTTGCGGCGTTTCGGGAATGTAGTCCTCGCGTTCCAGACGATAGGATTCGCGGTCGGTGTTCTGGTAGGCCGTCAGCATCATGGCGGCAGCCTCGGGACGGCGGCTCTGCGCCTGATACATGCGGATCAGCGCCGTGTATGCCTCCGTGCGGGAGGGGCTGACCTCGCTGATCAGATTCAGGTATACGGCCTCGGCCTTTTCATCCTGCGCGTCCAGCTCGTAGGTGTTGCCCAAAAGCATCAGACCGTCGTAGTTTTCCGGGTCGATGATATCCGCAATGCGGAAGCAGCTGATGGCCATGGCCACATCGCCCGCATCCAGATAGTCGCGGCCGCTGAGCCAGTAGGATTGCGGACTGGCCTTGCGCCATTCCTCCAGCAGCGCTTCGCGCTCCGGCTGGGCCATCTGGTCGTGGGTGGTGGCCAGTTCAAACATGCCTTCGTTCACCGAAAGCGCGTTGCGCCTGGCAGTGCTGCGCTGGCCGGTTTCGCTCTGCGCACTGTAATACCAGATTCCGCCTGCCGCAGCTGCCACAATGAACGTAACAATCACTGCAATCAGCATCCAGTTGACGCTGCTTCTGCGCACGTGGCGCACCTTGTGGCTCTTGTGGGTCAGGCTGGGGGCGCGGCCATAGGCGTTGACCGGCACGCCGCGCCGCGTATCCGGGCGGCTGGAACCGCTTTTATCATAAACAGGCTGCGCCATTTTGCGGCGCTGACCGTCCTGCTGGCTGCCAAGCGGCATGGAGGACAGATCAAAATCACCGTATTCGCGCACTTCGCCCTGCTGGGTGGGCAGCGTGGGGGTGGATGCGCTCACACGCCCCTGGCGAATGGCGCGAACGCCGCCTTCGCCCGTGCTGCCCGTGCGGTATTTGCCAAGATATGTACCGCAGCGGTCGCACGTAAGCGATCCGTCAGGCATGGAATGCCCGCAGTGTTCACAGATCATGGTGGGGAAAGACCTCCTTTTACGAGGGGTGCCTCCGGCGGGCAGGGGCAGTGCCCCTGCACCCCAGTTCCGCGCGTTTCACGCGCGGGGCGGGTTTGCTATGTTTGAAATTGCATCGAAGACCGCCGGGACCAATACAGTGGCCCCGGCTCGCTTGCGCGCAATGCCTTCTCCTTGAGGAGAAGGTGGCAGCCCGCAGGGCTGACGGATGTGGTGTAAACGTTGGACAGGCAGTATGAACAACGGTTTCACCTCATCACCCGCTTCGCGGGAGCTTCCGAACGGTGGCGCGGCTCGAATTTTTTAATTCGAGCCGTGCCATTTCGCCAAAGGCGAAACCGATTGGTCGCTTCGCGAGCAATCGGCCCTTGCCAAGGGGAAGCCAGCGCTGCTCACGCCCTCTTATTCACCACGCGGTCGTTGATCATCAGTTCAAAATGGCAGCCGAGGAAGGCGGCGGCCTGTTCGCACATGGTGATGCGCGCCATATAAATGCTCAGAAACTCCAGCACGCTGGAGGTATCGTCCATGCTGATTTCCTGGCGGATCACGCGGCGTTCGTTGTCCACAACCACGCGGTTGTGCTGAATGGCAAAATTCACGCGGTCGTGGGGATCATTGGGATCGGGCTTTCCGCCGCGCACGCGGCTTTTGTGCGCGTCGGACTTATCGGCAATGACCAGTGCGGCGGATACGGCGCTGGAAACAAAGCCGCTCTGCTCTTCATGATTGCCAACGGCGGTAATAATCTCCACCACATCGGCAATATCCATGCCTGCTTCGCGCAGGATGGGATACAAAAGCACCGCGCCGTTGGGGCCGTGTTCATGGCGGTTGACGCTGTTGCCCACGTCGTGCACCCAGCCGGCAATGGCGGCAAGCTCGATCTCGCGGTCGGAAAAGCTCAGCTCGCGCAAAAGATTGCTGGCGGTTTTGCTCACATAACCCACATGGCGCGGGCCGTGGTCGGTATAGCCCATGACCGCCAGGTAGCGGTTGCCGGCGTGCACAAGGGCCTGAATGCTTTCGTTTTTCTGAATTTCTTTCAGGGTGATCATAGAGCCTCCTTGCAGGGGCAGTGCCCATGCACCCCGTACCGCGCTTCGCGCGGAGGCGGGTCTTTCATCCATGTTGACGCGGTGTTACCGCCGAGGGTCAAACAAGCAGGGGCAGTGCCCCTGCACCCCGGACCGCGCTTCGCGCGGAGGTGGGTCTTTCACCATGTTGACGCGGCGTTACCGCCGAGGGTCAAACAACGACCCTCGGCTCGCTATATTTGCTGCATCGAAGAAACAAATGCCGCGCCCTCGTGTTCCTCGTTCAATCCACCGGAACCGAAGGGAGACCGCTCGCTCAAGCGAGCCGGGGCAACTGTATTTGCCCCGGCGGTCTTCGATGCAGCCACAAACACAAAACATGAACCCTTGACCGCGTGAAACGCGGTCAATCCGGGGTCCAGGGGTTCAGCCCCTGGTTAGATGTTCTGCAAACGGCGGAAGGCCTTGAAGGTGGGATCGTTGGACCAGTCCTTGACGGGAGCTTCGCTGCCCAGACGTTCGATGGCGGAGCGGATCTCGATGAAATCGGAGTAGGAAACATCATCGCCTTCGGCCACGTCCAGCAGGTGCTCAAGAGCGCGGTCGTCGTCCAGCTTGGCCAGATAACCGGCATAGAGGCCGCGCTTTTCCTTGCAGTTCATGAACTGGTGGAGGGCGAACTGGAACACGTCCTCATCGCCGGGATAATCGGCCAGAATATCCAGGATGGCTTCCTTGCCGTTCACGTCGGCAGCGGTAAAGGCGATCTTGGCGGGCTTGCGCACGGCCTCGCCCATCTGGCGCAGGCTTTCCAGAGCGTTGTCCAGCAGGTCTTCATCATCGTTGCGCTCCACCTGCCAGCGGATGTAATCCACCATGGGCAGCGTGCTTTCAAGGGCGCGCAGGATTTCGATGGCGGTCATGCGGGCCTCCATGGGCGCGGCCTTGTCCTTGACCAGATTCAGCAGTTCCTGCTCATCGCCCAGCTCTTCCAGACGGTCCAGCAGCGGATCCGGCACGGACACTTCCTCGTTCAGATAGGCCTTGAGCAGCTCGCACAGCTCGGCGGCGGATTCAAACTTTTCAAAATAGGTGCCGGGGGTGGCGCCGTCCAGCCAGTCGGCGGGGGTGTTGAGCCAGCGCAGGTACACGTCCGGCACTTCGTTTTCCATATCGTCCGGCTTGCGGAAACGGGAACGGTTCTTTTCGATCCAGTCGTTGAGCACATCGGTAAATTTGGCATCAAAATCAATGATCTGCATAGGGGTAATCCTCCTCAGTCGATATTGTGAAGCGTCCGGAGCGCATCCTTGAGCGCGTTCAGACGCAGGGTTGACATGGTTTGAAGGGGAATATGCACCGGCGGCAGGCCGCACAGGGCGCGGAAGCGCATGGCAAAGGCCAGCGGCCATACCTTCCAGGGATCGCCGATCAGCCGGAGCTGCTTTGCGCGGGGCATGGCGCTGATGGTTTCCAGCGCCCAAGGGATGATCTCCCGTCCGCATTCTTTTCCCAGCTTGTGAAGGAACCGGGTCAGAAAGCGCTGGCGGAAGGTGGGTTCAGGCGCGCCGATGCGCTCGGGATCCATCAGCCAGAAGCGGTCGTGCGTCCATACGGCGTAGGGCCCGGGCGCTTCCATGCGGCGCAGCATTTGCAGGGCGTAGCGCTTGGCGGCGCTGTCGGCGGGATGCTGCATGAGCACCTCGCGCAGAAGCGCTTCGCATTCCTCCGCGGGCAAATGCTGGCATACGCTGTCCAAAAGCACCAGCGGCCATTCCACCGGCAAAGTCTGCAAAAACAGCAGGCGGCGGCGCAGGCGTTCGTCCTGACGGATGGCCTCTGCCAGACCGGCGGGGCCTTCCTCCGCTGTGTCCCAGAAGGGATGAACGGCCGCGCTCAGCTCCTCCGGCGTGCAGGAGCCGTAGAAGGACACATTCCGCGCCAGTTTTCGCAGCTCCTGAGCGGAAATGTTCTGCTCCTTCCAGTCCATCACGCGGGCAAACAGGCACTCGGAGGGGATATCGTCCGGGTCGATCTCCCGGCACAGGTGAATGTACTGCGCCGCTTCTTTCAGTCTGCCCATTTTGAGGGCGCACACGCACAGGTCGTACAAAAGCGGGCAGCGGTCGGCACGGGTGTTCAGAGAGCGTTTGAGCATGGCCTGCGCCACGAACAGCATGTTTGTTTGAGCCGCGGTAAAGCAGATCAGCTGTTCCTGCCGGGGCGTATGCGCCATGGCAGCGGCACGCATGAGAAGGATGCGCGCGAAGGGCTTGCCGCCCGAACGGTGCAGAAGCATGGCGGCGGAAGCCAGATGCGGTACGTGAAAGAAGTTTCGTTCCAGTGCACGCTGCATATACTGCACAAAATTACCCGTATGACCGCGATGCATCCAGTACAGGGCCATGATCAGATCGCGTTTGGCGTTCGGGCGCTGATACGGCGGCTGATGCGCGCGCCTGAGCGCACGCTCCGCGCCGTCCAGATCGCCCCGGGCGATCCGCTGCGAGGCAAGCGTGAGCAGGCCTTCCAGCCTTGCCTTTCGCTTGCGCTGCGCAAAGGGGTAATCATATGATTCGGTCAGGTCGCAGCATTCGTCGTGCCACGGGGCGGACGCGGTGGGGGTGGTGCGCATGTACAGATCCAGCGCGTCCAGACCCTGTCTGCGCTGCCCCAGCGCGATCAGGTTGCAGCCGATCAGCCCGTACAGTTCCGGCTGATCCGGATGGGCTGCAAGCGCACGAAACGCCTCGCGGCTGCTGGCTTCGTAGCAGTGCAGTTCATGCAGCGTGTGCGCATATTCCATGCGCGCAGCGTCGCTGCCCGGTTCTGCGTGCGTGGCATGGCGCTGCAAAACCGCAGCGCGGATCAGATCGCCGTTCTGTTTGTGGCGATCTGCGTGCCTGAGCCAGTAATTCGCGGGGCGTTGAAAAAGTTCTGTCATATTTCTCCTTACGGGGGGCCTTCGGCGACCAGGGGCAGTGCCCCTGGACCCCGGACTGACCGCGCTTTGCGCGGTCAGGGGATGTGTTTTTGTTTGGGGTTGCTGCTAAGGCCGCCGGAGGCAATACAGTGCCTCCGGCTCGCTTGCGCGAGCGTTTTCCCTTCGGTTCCGGTGGATTGAGCGAGGAACAAGAGGGCGAGGCATTTGTTTCTTCGATGCGGCAAATGTAGCGAGCCGAGGGTCGTTGTTTGCCCCTCGGCGGTAACGCCGCGCCAACATGGCTGTCCAACCCGCCCTCGCGCGAAGCGCGGAATTGGGGTCCAGGGGGTTACCCCCTGGTAGCTTGATTTAACAGCTTGATCAGATCGTGCTGGGTGAATTTTTCGGTCTTTTTGCAGAAGTGGCAGGTGAGCTCCGCGCCTTCCTGCTCGTCCTGAATCATGCGGGTCAGCTCTTCCTGACCGAGGGTGATCAGGGCGCGCTCCATGCGGCTGCGGCTGCAGTTGCAGCGGTAGCTAAGCTCGCTTTCGCCAAGAACCACGTATTTCAGGCCGTCAAACCACTTTTTGGCCAGGTCTTCCATGGGCTCGTAGCACAGCTCGCGGCTGATATCGGCCATGAGGGGGCTGCGAAGCTCCAGCTCGCTGATCACGCTGTCCGGACAGCCGGGCAGGGGCTGCAAAAGCACGCCGCCGGCGGAGAGCACCGTTTCGCCGTTTACCAGCACGCCGAGGCTCTGCAAAGTGGGGGTCTGTTCGGACTGGACGTAGTAGGTGGCAAAGTCCTCGGCGATTTCGCCGCTGTACAGCTGCACCTGACCCACATAGGGGTTCTTCATGCCCACGTCCTTGACAACGCTCATGCGGCCGGCATTGCCCACAGCCATGCCAACGCTCAGCTTGCCGTCCGGGCGCAGGGGCATTTCCAGATGGGGATTGTCCACGCAGCCGCGAACGCTGTCATGATCAGCCACGCAGACGATCTTGCCGATGGGGCCGCCGCCGTCGATGGTGACGGTCACGGAGGCGTCGTCGGTTTTGAGCATGGCGCCCATCATGGCGGTGCCCATGAGGCTTCTGCCCAGCGCGGCGGTGGCCACGGGACTGGTGCAGTGGATGGCGGCAGCCTCGGCGACCGTGTTGGTGGCAGTCAGCAGCAGGCCGCGCACCATGCCGTCCATCAGGGTGATATGAAGCATCTGGTCTTTCTTGGGTTGATTCATGTATTTCAGTCCTTCCGTAGAGGGGTGGATGTATATGGAGGGGCGCTTTCACCTCATCCGTCAGGGCTTCGCCCTGCCACCTTCCCCTCAAGGGGAAGGCATTTGCTGCTGCGCTGGCTGGCTTCCCCTTGACAGGGGCTGCTTGATTGCAAAGCAATCAAGCAGTTTCGCCAGAGGCGAAATGGCACGGCTCGAATTGAAAATTCGAGGCGCGCCACCGCGGGAAGCTGTCACCCGAAGGGTGACTGATGAGGTGAAAAAGCCAGGTGAGCAATATTTTTTCGCTATTACAGCTCCGTCATGCGTTCGCCGACGGTGGGCATTTCCTGATTCTGCTGGGGCTTGCGTGCGGATATGAACCAGCGCAGCTCGTGCGGTACGGGTGCCTGCAGCTTCTTGTCTGCAAATACGCACACATCGGTGTAGCCCACAGCTTCCAGAAGCTCGGTGATGCGCTGCGCGCTGTGGGCGTACTGGCGCTGGCTTTCGCCGATGCGCAGATAGGTTTCATCCTTCTGGCGCACAAAAATGGCCAGATTCAGATCCACATAGGCATGCGCACGGTTGTAGCGGTTCTGCCACAGGTAGGCAATGTCCTCGGTCTCGTCGCCGATGAAGTGATCGCCCAGCACGTTTTCCAGCTTGTAAGGGGTGCTCACGTCCATGAACAATCCGCCGCCGGGGCGCAGGGCTACCCACGCCGCACGGAAAAAATCAGTGATCTCGGCGGCGTCCTTTAAGTAGTTCAGGCCGTCGTTGGTGCACAGGATGGCGTCCATCTGGCGGTGCAGGTGGAGGGAGCGCATGTCCTGTTTGACGAACGGGATCATCGCGCCCGTTTTGCGCGCCTTCTGGCTGGCCTCAAACAGCATGTCCGCCGAAAGATCCACGCCGGTCATCTGGTTGCCCATGCGCGAAAGCGGAATGGTCAGGCTGCCGGTGCCGCAGGCGCATTCGCACACCCTGCCGCGCGCCACGCCGTAGCGCTCCATCAGGGTATGGTAGAACCTTGCCCAGCCGGTATAATCCACATCGGCCATTAGCCGGTCATAAACGGATGCAAATGCAGTGTACATTCGTATAGCTCGTCCCTTCAGTGCTGTCTTTTCTTTTGCCCGATCAGCCCGCCGATGCGGCCGGTCTCCTTGGCGGTCAGGCCCGCCCAGCCCACCTCGCGCACGCGGTCCAGAAGGCCCAGCTCGCGGGCGATCTCGTACTTCATGCGTTCCTCGCGCGTGAGCATGGCAAAGGCATTGCGCCGGGCTGTGCCGGCAAGAAGCTCGTCCTTTCCGTTCATGGTTTCACCTCCCCAGCGGGTAGGGTGAACGGAAAGGAGGCTGGGCATTCATTACGCCTGGGCGGAATCGTTTTCAGCCTGGGCTTCTTCGTCGTCCTCGTCCTCGTTGTAGAGGCCGCGGTTCACCTGCGCGCCTTCGATGCGGGCGTTGAGCATGCGGTCAAACACGCCGTTGGTAAAGCTGGCGCCCACAAAGCGGCTGAGGGCAAAGCCCAGCAGAATGTAATAGGCGGCATAGGCCAGCATGGCATATACGGCATAGGGGGTGAAGAAGGAGATCACGCCGCAGATGACGGCGGGAACGATGGAGAGCAGCTTCAGACCCACGGTCATGGGCAGGCAGCTGATGGCCATGATCATGCTGTTGCGGATGAGGGTCTTGTAGTTCATTTCATAGGTGACCATCTGGGGATAGATGTACATAAGGCTGCACAGCCACAGCACGCAAACCACGATGCTCAGCGCCTGGGGTACCAGATAGATCATATTGTTGCCGGCCATCTCGCCGTAGAAGGTGTAGCACATGTAAACCATCATGGGCACCAGACCGGTAATGATGCTGGTAGGCAGGGCCTGCTTCCAGTTCTCCTTTACGGCCTGCCAGTAGTCAGACCACACGAAGGAATGCTCGTCACGCGCCCAGTTGCGGCTTACATAGCAAAGGCCTGCAGTAAAGGGGCCGGTAATGCCCAGCGCAGGAATCAGCAGCACAAGGGTCTGCATCAGCACTGCCTTGAAATAGTCCAGCATTTCAGCATTCATCTGGTTCATGGATTCGACGGTCTGCGCGCCGGCCTCTACCTGAGATTGCATTTCTGCCATAGCAGACAGGCCGTTGTAGCCCATGATCAGGCCGCGGCCGATGACGATGATCGCGGGGATCCATGCGATCACATACAAAAGATTCAGCTTAAAAAGACCGGTAAAGCGCACGCGCAGCATTTCCCAGAAAAGCTGCATGCGGGTCTCGGGCAGATCTTCCTTGGTAAAGTCGCCTTTGCCGCTCTTGCCGTAATAGAAGCGGTTCATCATTTTTCCAAACATTGTCGTGTCCCTCCGTTAAAGCATGGGTATACAAATAACATTATAGCATACTATTGCCCAAAAGGAAAATAGACGGTTTGTAAACAAGCGGCTTTTTTTGCAGCAAAGGCCGTACGTTTCTGGTTGACAAAGCAGCATCGTGCGTTTATCATCGTATTATGGCGGAAAATCGCCATTTTATTGAAGTTTTTCAAGGGGGCAACAGCCATGCCGAACCTGGATGAAATTTTTGGCGCGTATGTGTTTGACGATACCATGATGCAGAAGCGTCTGCCCAGGGAGACCTATGCCGCGCTCCTGCGCACCCGTGAACAGGGCCGTTCGCTGGATCCCGCCGTGGCTGGCGTGGTGGCCAACGCCATGAAGGACTGGGCGCTGGAAATGGGCGCGACCCATTACACCCACTGGTTCCAGCCCATGAACGGCGCGACCGCCGAAAAGCACGACGCCTTCATCACCCCCAAAAAGGACGGCAAGGTGCTGATGGAGTTCAGCGGCAAGGAGCTTGTGCGCGGCGAAACCGATGCGTCCTCCTTCCCCTCCGGCGGCCTGCGCGCCACTTTTGAAGCGCGCGGCTATACCGCGTGGGATCCCACCAGCTATGCCTTCATCAAGGATGGCACGCTGTGCATCCCTACGGCCTACTGCTCCTACGGCGGTCAGGCGCTGGACAAGAAGACCCCTCTGCTGCGCTCCATGCAGGCGCTTAACAAGCAGGCGCTTCGTATTCTGCACCTCTTCGGCCATACGGATGTGGTGCGCGTGTTCCCCACCGTAGGCGCGGAGCAGGAGTATTTCCTTGTGGATAAGGAAGTGTACCGCAAGCGCCCCGACCTGATGGTGACCGGCCGTACCCTGTTTGGCGCCAAGCCGCCCAAGGGTCAGGAGATGGATGACCATTATTTCGGCGTGATCAAGCCCCGCGTGCAGGCCTTTATGAAGGAGCTGAACACGGAACTGTGGAAGCTGGGCATTCTGGCCAAGACCGAGCACAACGAGGCCGCGCCCGCGCAGCACGAGATCGCCCCCATTTTTACCACCGTCAACATCGCCGCCGACCACAACCAGCTGACCATGGACATCATGAAGAAGGTGGCCGACCGCCACGGCATGGTGTGCCTGCTGCATGAAAAACCCTTCGGCAGCGTAAGCGGCAGCGGCAAGCACAACAACTATGCCCTGTCCACCGATACGGGCGTCAACCTGCTCAACCCCGGCGATACGCCCATTGCCAACGCGCAGTTTTTGCTGTTTCTGTCCGCGTTCATCGCCGCGGTGGATGAATATCAGGAGCTGCTGCGCGTGACGGTCGCCTACGCCGCCAACGATCACCGTCTGGGCGCAAGCGAAGCGCCGCCGGCCATCATGAGCATTTTCCTGGGCGACGAATTGAATGCGGTGATCGAATCCATCGTGTCCGAAAGCCCCTACGAAAGCCATCAGCCCGGCCAGATGAAGCTGGGCGTGCACATCCTGCCCAAGTTCCCCAAGGATTCCACCGACCGCAACCGAACCTCTCCCTTTGCCTTTACCGGCAACAAGTTCGAGTTCCGCTCCCTGGGTTCCAGCCAGTCCATTTCCGGCCCCAATGTGGTGCTTAATTCCACGCTGGCCGATACGCTCATGCACATGGCCGATGAACTGGAACAGGCGGAGGACTTTACCAAGGCCGTGGACGCGCTCATCCGCCGCACGCTGAAAAAGCACATGCGCATCATTTTCAACGGCAACGGCTACGATCAGGCATGGGTGGAGGAAGCCGAAAAGCGCGGCCTTGCCAATCTGCGCACCACCGTGGACGCATTGCCCCACTATGTGGATGAAAAGAACATTGCCATGTTCGAGCGTCAGAAGGTGTACACCCGCGAGGAAGTGCAGAGCCGCTATGACGTGAAGCTGGAAACCTATGTGAAGGTCATCGATATCGAGGCGCTTTCCACCATCGATATCGCCCGCCGCATGATTTTGCCCGCCGCTATCGCTTATTCCGGCGAGGTGGCAAACGCCCTCAGCTTCAAGCGCAGCCTGACCCCCGGCGTGCCCGCCGTGGCGGAGGAATCCATTCTGGCAAAGCTCACCCGCCACACCAACGACCTGTATCTGGCGGTGGAAACGCTGGACGGCGCGGTAAGGACCATGGATACCGACGCCAGCCATCTGGCGCAGGCGCAGTACACCCGCGATGCTGTGGTGCCTGCCATGAACGCCGTGCGCGCCGAGGCCGATGCGCTGGAAACCATCGTGGGCGCAAAGTTCTGGCCGCTGCCCACCTATCAGGAGCTTTTGACCAGCATCTGATCCCATCTTTTTCCGCCGTCCTGACTGAAGGACGGCGGTTTTGGTTTACACGATTCCCAAAAACAGCTATAATGGGATGGAGATTTCAGCCTGATTTCAGGAGGACTTATGATGAAACGTTTTCTGAGCAAAAAGGCGCTGGCCATTCTTTGCGCCCTTTGGGTGCTGGTGATGGTCATGCCCCTGTTTGCCATGTCTTTTTACGCCTACCCCTCCCATGACGACTTCCCCAACGCCCGCCGCGTGATCGAGGCCTGGGCGCAGACGGGCAGCGTGTGGGCATTTGTGAAAGCCTCGTGGGAGCAGGCCATGGTGGACTATGTGGAATGGCAGGGCACCTTTATGGCCATGTTCCTGTGCGCTTTGCAGCCCATGATCTTTTCCATGGACCTGAACTGGGTAACGGGCGCGGCAACGCTGCTTTCGGTCATGGTTTCCGCCGGGTATCTGGTGCATCATCTGTGCAGGTATGTGCTCAGGACGGACGCATGCACCGGCGTGGTTCTTTACGCCGCTTTGATGACGGCGCTGATCTTTGCCGTGCCGGGCATCAGCGAGCTGCTGTACTGGCACGCCTCGGTGCAGTATACGTTCAGCATCGTATTCATGCTGCTGATCGCGGGAATGCTGATCCGGCTGTATCAGCCCATGGGAACGGCGCCGCGCATCCTGCGCACGGTGCTTCTGGCGGCGGAATGCTTTGTGCTGGGCGCGCTGCCCTACACCCATGCGCTTGGCGGCGCGGTGGCGCTGGCTTTGGTCACGGCGTGGTTCATCCGCCGGAAGTCTGCGGCGTGGTGGGGCGGACTGGCAGGTTTCCTTGCCATTGCCGTTTCGCTTGTGATCGTCATCATTGCGCCGGGCAACGCGGCGCGTCAGGCAACGGTGGGCGACAGCATGAACCCTGTGCTGGCCATTGTGTACAGCATCGAAGCCGCCATGAGCGCCACAGCGGGCTGGTTCGGGCCGGAATGGCTGGGCATTGCCCTGCTGACGGTGCCGCTGGTGTGGCAGCCTTTGAAGGAAATCAGGCTCCGCTTTGCCAATCCCGGCTGGTTCAGCTTTTTCACCTTCGGCGTGCTGGCGGCGTGCTGGGCGCCGCCCGTCTTTGCCACTGGTGCGGACAGCTGGCACGAGCCGCGCATTGAAGGCAGCCTGTACATGCTGTGGGCTGTGCTGGCGTTTATGAACCTGCTGTACTGGACGGGCTGGGCGGCGCAGAAGAGTGAATGGCAGCTGAAAGCAAAGCTTCGCCTGTGGACGGCGGCGGCCTGCATCGGCATGGTGGTATGGGGCGCGTTTGCCAGCGGAGCGGCGTTTGCAACGCCGGTGATGGGCGGCTGGAAAAGCCTGCTGACCGGCGAAGCGCAGCAGTTCCGCCGCGACATGGACGCGCGAGAAGAAGCCATTCTGGCTGCACAGAGCCTTGATGAGGCGCGGGCGGTCATTCAGCCGGTCACGGCGCAGCCGATGCTTTTCCCGCTGGATATGCTCATTTATCAGACCGGAAGCAAGCTCCCCGGTGAAATGCACATCTTCTTTGATCTGCAAAGGCTGGTGGAGGAATACGGCGCGGGAAACATTCCTCAGGAGGAATGGGACAAGCTGGAAACCTGGTCAAACGGCGAGGTCAGGTACCTGCTGTAACGGCATGCGCCGTTGGCACATCGACCAAGGCATGGAAAGTTCAAGTCCGTTCCACGATGCAAACTTGACTTTCTCCCCCAAAAAATAAACGAGGTGAAGATGATGAAACGGAAATGGATGACTCTGGTATGTTTTGTGATGATCGTTTGTCTGCTGCCCCTGAACGGCATGGCGGTCCGCCGCGGCGAGGTGGTGCGCATTACCAACGCCAACGCTGTCAATGTGCGCAAAGGCCCCGGCACGGGCTACAGCGTGATCGGCGAGGCGCAGCCGGATAACACCTACGTGTACCTTGGCACTGAGAACGGCTGGCACCGCATCATCTTTACCGGCGATACCGAGGGCTATGTGAGCGGCAATCGCACCGCCATTGAGGACGGCCTTGTGCCGGATTATGTGGGCGGCGGCGAAAAGGTGAAGGCAGTCGTGAATGTGACCCACTACAATGCGCTGAATGTGCGCAAGGGCCCGGGCAAATCCTACGGCATCATCGGTGAAGCCAGACCGGGCTCTTCCTGGCCCTACCTGGGCATGGACGACGGCTGGAACATCATCGACTTCAACGGCAAAACCGGCTACATCGCCGCCAACCGCACCGAGGTGGATACGGTCGCCGGCGCAACGGACGAATCCATGCCGTGCCGCGTCTGTCCCGGAGACGGCGTGTGCACCACCTGCGACGGCGGCGGTTCCATCTGGCATGCGGCAGAGTGGATCTTTGTTCCCTGCATCAGCTGCGAGGGAAGCGGCCTTTGCTGGGGCTGCGGCGGAGACGGCGTCGAATAACGCAAAAGCCAATGAAAACAGGGCTGTGCAGACTGCGCGAAGCCCTGTTTTCATTTGACCTTTCAAAGCCGTTGGATTATAATAAAAAATGGTACATTCTGTGTTGGAGGGAACGGCTTATGATCCCGGCAAATGATCTCAGGCGGCAGTTTGAACTGCACGCATCGGAATATGAAGAAAAGGCTGTGCAGGTTCTGCGCAGCGGCTGGTACATTCTGGGCAATGAAGTGAAGGCGTTTGAGCAGGAATTTGCCGCCTATACGGGCGCGAAGCACTGCGTGGGGCTGGCCAGCGGCCTGGACGCGCTGATCCTTGCCTTCCGCCTGCTGAACATCGGCGAGGGCGACGAGGTGATCGTGTGCGCCAACGCCTATATCGCCTGCGTGATGGGCATTACCGTCAACGGCGCTGCCCCCGTTTTTGTGGAGCCGGACAGGCATGACAACATCGATGCGGACAAGATCGAGTCCGTCATCACGCCCAGAACGAAGGCCATTCTGGCGGTGCACCTCTTCGGTCAGAGCTGCGATATGGACAAGATCATGGAGATCGCCCGCCGCCACGACCTGCGCGTGGTGGAGGACTGCGCCCAGAGCCACGGCACCATGTGGAAGGGAAAGCAGACCGGCACCTTCGGCGATATCGGCTGTTTCAGCTTTTATCCCACCAAGAATCTGGGCGGTTTCGGCGACGGCGGCTGCCTGACCACGGACGATGACGCCATCGCCGCCCGCTGCCGCACCCTGCGCAACTATGGCAGCGACCGCAAGTATCACTTTGATGAAGTGGGCATGAACAGCCGTCTGGATGAAATGCAGGCGGGCCTTCTGCGCGTAAAGCTCACCCATCTGGACGAGTTCAGCGAGGAGCGCCGCCGCATTGCCCGGCGCTATCTGGATGGCATCCGCAATGAGCATATCACGCTGCCCGATGTGCGTCCCGGCGTGGTCAGCACCTGGCATCAGTTTGTGATCCACACCGCGCACCGTGACCAGCTCAAGGCGTACCTGCTGGAAAACGGCGTGGGCAGCGAGATCCACTACCCCATCCCTCCGCACCTGAGCGACGCGTACCGCCATCTGGGCTATCATGAGGGGGATTATCCCATCACCGAACAGGCCGCGAAGGAAGTGCTCAGCCTGCCCATGTTCAACGGCATGACGGAAGCGGAAATCGACCGCGTGATCGAAGTGGTCAATGGTTTCAAGGCATAACAGCTGATTTTTCGAGCAGCGTATTCACCACATCCGTCAGGCCTTCGGCCTGCCACCTTCTCCTCAAGGAGAAGGCATTTTGGCTTCCCCTCGAGGAGAAGCTGTCACCGAAGGTGACTGATGAGGTGAAAAAGCTACTTTTGCAATACAACCAAAGGAGCAAACGATGGCTTTTACCATTCAACCCTACACCGAAGCCCACGCCGACAAGTGGGATGCGTTTGTGATGCAGCATGCCATGAACGGCACTTTTCTGCAAACACGCCGGTTTCTGAGCTATCACCCCGAAGGACGGTTTACGGATGCGTCCCTCATGTTCTACAACGGTCAGGAGCTGTGCGCCGTGCTGCCCGCCGCCGCACAGACGGTGGATGGCAAACGCATGCTGCGTTCCCACCCCGGCAGCACCTTCGGCGGCCTGATCGTGGGGCCGGAAATGCTGCGCGCGCCCAAGCTGGTGGAAATGATCGCCGATCTGGACGCCTATGCCAAAGCGCAGGGCTTTGAAGCCTGTGAAGTCAAGCTGACCAGCGACCTGTTTTCCACCCTGCCTACGGACGCTCTGCAGTACGCGCTCTATCACGCCGGATATACGGATGAAGTGGAAATCGCGGCGTATCTGCCGGTTGCGGGTCAAACGCATGAGGCACTGGTGGCGGATTATTCCTTCAACAAGCGCTACGACCTGAAAAAGTGCGACAAGTTCGGTCTGCAGCTGCGCCGGATTCATACGCTGGAGGAATTGAAAGCGTTTTATGATCTGCTGTGCTGGAACCTGCAGAAGTTTGACACAAAGCCCGTTCACACGCTGGAGGAACTGATTGATTTCCATGACGAACGGCTGAAGGATGAAGTGGTGTTCATCGGCGTATACGATGCAGAGGAACGCATGGTGGCCGGCGCGTGTCTGTTCTGGTTTGCACAGACGAAGACGCTGCACACGCAGTATCTGGCCACCGCGCCGGATGTGAAGAAGTATGTGCCTTCTACGTATTTGTATGACAGCGTGATCCGCACCGCGCTGGAAATGGGCGCGGAGAAGGTGTCGTTCGGCACGTCCACGCATGATCGCGGGCGCGTGCTGAATACGGGCCTGATCCAGAACAAGGAAGGATACGGATCGCTGCATTCGCTCAATCGGATCTATACGAAGGGGTATTGAGGGGGGGCACCCTCATCAGTCACCCTTCGGGTGACAGCTTCCCCCGGAGGGGGAAGGGTGCGAGAGTTGATTTTTACCAACGGTATGCATATTTCAAACAAAATACAACATTCTGACAGCGAAGCTGTCAGTCCAAGGATTCTTAAGGGGCTTGGCCCCTTAAGCGGGGTCCAGGG
>JAFYQB010000037.1 GCA_017547285.1 Clostridia bacterium | reverse complement strand
TTTTGCCAGCGCCGTTCTCGCCCAGCAGCGCGTGAATCTCGCCGGGGCGCACGGAAAGGGAAACGTCACTCAGAACGGTATTCTCGCCGTAGCGCTTGGTGATGTTTTTCATCTCCAATACAAACTCTGCGCTCACACCTGAGAACCTCCTTTGGTATAACTAACAGTCGGATTTTCATAAAAAACCGTCAGAAGGGCCATTCCATAGCCCCTCTGACGGTTTTTTCATAAAGGCTAAGACAGGGACAGGCCCGCCCGATGACGGGCGGGCCTTTTTATCTTGCTTAACAGCTCGATCGGTTCAAAGATTACAGGTAATCGTTGAAGTCGACGGGAGCCAGCAGGATGGTGTAGTAGTTGTCGAAGGTGGTGCCTTCGGCGTTGGTGTAGTTGGCAACCTTGGCGCCGGGGATCTTAGCCTGCAGCAGGCCGGCCAGAGCTTCGCCGTCGTTGCGGGCAACGGTGCCGTCAACGTAAGCCTTGGCGTACTCAACACCGATCTCGATGATGGTCATAGCAACGGGGGAAGCCCAGGTGCTGTAACGGCCAACAGCGTCGTAATCCTGCAGCTTGGCAGCGATGGCCTTCAGAGCAGCCTCGTCGTCACCGCCGACAGCCAGTTCCAGGCCCAGGGTAGCGGGGAAGGCGTGATAGGGGCTGGGGCAGCAGGGCTGGGGATAGTAGGCGTTGGGCTGGTTCAGGATGGCAGTCTGCAGAGAGGGCTGCATGCCGCAGTTGGTGGTGAAGAAAGCAACCTTCTTGCCTTCGTACTTGGCCATCTGCTGGGGAACGTCTTCCAGGATGAACTGCTGGGAAGCGGACAGACCGGCTTCAGCGGTGGGGTCGGGAGCGGTTACGTCAACCAGCTCGATGCCCAGAGCATCGGCGTTGGCCTGCAGCAGCTCGTGACGGCCAACGATCAGCTCCATGGCCATGTGACGGGGGAAGGAGTAGTGGATGAACACTTCGATGCCCCACTCAGCGCACTTTTCCATGATGGAGTCGCCCTGAGCGATCTCGTCGGCGTACATTACGATGTCAGCAGCGCCGGAGATAACAGCGGGGTCTTCCTGGGGAGTGCCGGCGATGAACAGGATGTCGTCGCGGCCCATTTCACGGATCTTCTGGATAGCGGGGGTAGCGCCGGGAACGGCCTGGCACATTACGATGGCCTTCACTTCGGGATCGGCAGCGAAAGCAACCAGCTGGGAAACGGTGGTCTCCTGCTCGGACATGAAGTTATCGGGGTAGGTGGCGGTCACGATGTGATCGGCGCCCCAAACTTCAACGGCCTTCTCGGCAGCGCGGAATTCTTCTTCGCCCTGAGATACGGTACCGGTCATGATGGCGATCTTCCAGTTGCCTTCCTCGGCAACAGAGATGGAGCACAGGCTCAGCAGCATCGCTACGGCCAGGATCATGCTCAACAGCTTCTTCAT
Source organism: Clostridia bacterium (assembly GCA_017547285.1). Taxonomy (GTDB): domain Bacteria; phylum Bacillota; class Clostridia; order Christensenellales; family Aristaeellaceae; genus Limiplasma. The sequence goes on along the minus strand of JAFYQB010000037.1, from coordinate 11,126 downwards.
AGTGGGGGTCCTCCTTAAGAATTGTATTTGGCTGGTCTCATCCGCCCTTATCATCCTCGCGGGATGTTTGCAAGCAGCCGGATGAAACTTGCAACCGTTTGTGATGGTTGCAAGTATAACACTCCATTTACGGCTGTGCAAGGGGGTTTTTGCATAAATACAAACAAGATACATTTGCAAAAATGCAATTTTGCAGTGTTTTTCCTGCATTTTTGCACATTTTTATCCTATTTTGCAACTTTCGTTGTGCATACCGCTGAATTGTCAGGCAGCTTTTTACAGCAGAGTACCAAAAATCACTCATGGATGAATTTTTCGTTTTTTGACCAGTTTTTCATGGTTTTTGTCTCAAAAGCCCCTTGTTGCATTCATTTTGCCCGCGTGATATGATAGAAAGTGCGTTTTTTCTTTTATAAATAATTATGCATTTGTTCTCAGCGAGGTGATTTTTTCCATGCCCGTACAGCTTATCCGCAACGATATTACCAAAATGCAGGTCGACGCCATCGTCACCTCCTCCAACCCGCAGCTTACCCCGGGCAGCGGCGTCAACGGCGCCATCCACCGCGCGGCAGGCCCCGCCCTTGCCGAGGAATGCCGCACGCTCGGCGGCTGCGGCACGGGTCAGGCCAAAATCACCCGCGGGTATGACCTTGCCCTGCCGCTGGGTCATCCACACGGTAGGCCCTGTGTGGCGCAGCGGCCTTTACGGCGAGGAGATGCTCCTCAACGCCTGCTATTTCAACAGCCTGCAGCTTGCCTACCGCCACGGCGTGCAGTCCATCGCCTTCCCGCTCATCTCCGCCGGCGCGTACGGCTACCCCTACGACCGCGCCGTCAAAAGCGCCATGAATGCCATCCGCGCCTTCCTGACGGACTGTGAGGATGATATGCAGGTCTACCTTGTGATATACAACAGGGAAGCCATGACCGTCACATCGCAGCTGTACAAAAACATCGAGCAGTATATCGACGACGCGTACACCGAGGAGCACGCCCTGCGCCGCCGCGGCATGATGAATCGCCCTCCGATGCGCGACGTCCTGTGCGACACGGACGATGGCGGCGGTTTCTTCGCCGTAGCTTTCATTGAAACGGCGCACAAGGTCCTCAAACACGTAGCCGCAATCCACAGCGGAAATCTTGTCCGGCCCCAGGTAGCCCTTCGGACTGTTGAACTCCTTGATGACCAGATAGAGCGTGTTGCTCTCCACCATGCGCTTGATGATCGAATTCACCATGAAGTATACCGTCAATTAAAAGCAGCCTCCTCTTCTTTTGGGAAGAGGAGGCTGCTTTTGAAAGTCAGGGTTTGATGAGGATGGTGCGATGGAAAGGCGTGTAATCCGTGAGGTAAACGGTAGCTGCGCCGGGCGTTTTGGATTCGCTGTCCTCCTTGCCTTCGGTAAAGTGATGCAGACCGAAGGCCGGGCCTACTTCCATGCTGGCTTCGGGGTTGGATGCTTCAAAGAAGGAATCACGCAGCACCAGCACTTCATCGCCATTGATGGGCATGGTCATGTGCGGATTGGAAATGCGGGTGATGCCGTTGAACGCCAGCTCCACACGCCACGGCGCGCCTTCCACGCCGCTGGTGCGGATATCCAGTTCCAGCGTGTCGCCTACCTCGCGGATGGTCACATCGATATCCATATCCGGGCCCATCTTCTTGTCACGGCTGGCATTGTCCATCTGCCACCAGTCGCTGGTAGCGGGTTTTTCCTTAAAGGGCAGATAATACCAGCCTCGCATGGTCTGATGCAGATGGAACGCGCCGGTCTCATCCTGCGTCATGGTCTGGGCTTTGAATGCGCGGTGCTCGCAGAAGCTGCCGCCGATTTTGACCGCCAACTTGATGGAGCCGTTATGCACATACAGGAAGTTGGATTTATCACGCATCACGGTATAGGTATAGCGTCCCTTGCGCACGCGGGCGATGCCGGAATCCTGATAGAAAGCGCCGTATTTTTCGGGCGTGGCGCAAGGCTTGGACTCGTAATCGGCAAGCTCTGCGTGGTTCATCAGGTCGATCAGCACATCCGGCGCTTCCACATGCTTGCGATCCACGATATCCATGATGTAGTTGGCCATGGCAATGAATTCCGGGATCTGATAGCGTACACCCATCATCAGGTATTCAATGTAGTACGCCTGCGGATAAACAAGGCGATCCTTGTCAAAACGGGTGGAGTTGGCGGTAAACACGCTGTCATCCGGCTCCCAGTAGGTGAGCATCATATGCAGATTGCGGATGACATGCTGTTCAAAGGAGTCGTCGTTCAATCCTTCCGCAAGCAGCAGCATGGCGTCGTTGTTGACGCTGTTGTAGTTGCCCGCGGATTTTTCGGCATACTCGCCGTCAGCGTTGCAGTCGATGCCTTCGTTCAGGTACTGGAAACAGGCCTTTTGCAGATCCGGCTCATTAAAGAGCTTGCCGCAGACGGCCAGCAGCGAGGCAATGGCCCAGCGGTGATTGGGCGTGTGGAAGCCGCCCTCCAGCAATCCGCGTCCGCCCAGATGCACGATCTTTTCGATGCGGGTCAGAATGAGCCGCTCATTGTTGTTGAGCTGCTGTTTGCGCAGATACTGCACATGCGGCACCAGCTTGAGGATGCAGAAAGCCGTATCCGGCGCGGAGAAGAAATTGCAGGTCACATAGTCAAACAGACCGTTTTCATGCTGCACGCTGTCCACATAGTCAAGTCCCTTGTGGATGCTTTCCAGCACGATGGGATCGTGATGATAGACGGATTCCCCATTCACATACACGGCGATCAGCGAAGCCACCTGATAAATGGCGTACTTGGCCTGATATACGCCGTCCGGCTGCGTGAACGCGCCGTAATAGGGGCTGCCTGTTTCAAGGTTCTGCGTGCGCAGGGCAATGCGCGCGCGCCGCTCCGTATCACGCAGAATGGTCAGATAATGAGCACGCATGGTTCATTCCTCCTCAATCCCGCAAATGCAGCAGGAAGGTTTTGATCTCAAAGGAACCGAAGATGATGGTTTCATCCTTCGCCAGTTCACGGGCGTTTTCTTCCATCATGTCCGTTTCACAGATACGCCGGATGGAAGGATGCAGCCTGAGCGCCGTACTGGTGCGCATACCCATGGCTTCGTACATACGCACCATCAGCGCGTGATCTGCTGTATCCGCCGGGCGGATGGTATCCACCATGATATTTTGGCTCAAAGGCAAACAGACCGGCTGCTGATCCTGCACCGCTTCGCCCCACAGGAGAGGCTCGTTGAGCTCACAGGCTTCACGCAGCGTATCGCTCTGGGCGAATGCGCCTTCAAACGGATAGAAGGAATAGGTAAACTGCTGTCTGCCGCGGTCGGCGTTCATGTCCGGCATCATAGGCGCACGCAGAAGCGTGAGGCGGATATCGCTGCCCAGGGCATTGACGCCGTATTTGCAGTCGTTGAGCACCGCAGCGCCGCCCGCACCGTCGCACACGGCGGTATAGCGGTGATTGCACACCTCGTAGCGGTCGCGGTCATGCTGCGTGGAACGGTGCGCGGGGCGTTTGATGTAGCCGAACTGAACTTCATGCAGCGCCTCGGTAGCGTGAACATTGACAGGGAAGGATACTTTCAGCAGCTTGTGCTTTTCCTGCCAGTCCATTTCGGTGATGAAGTCAATACGTCCGGCGTCATGCCCCAGCAGGATCTTCTGCCTGAAAGCAGAATTGTGTACGCTGCGTTCCACCAGCAGGAATACGCCGTCCTCGTCCTCGCCATCGGTGATGGTTACGGCGCCTTCCAGCGCGACCGGGGTCTGCTCATACATACTGCCGATCTCCCACGCGTCATAGCAGGTATTGACGTCCTTGAACAGAAGCAGACGGTTGCCTGCTGCGGCCAGATATTCTTTCCCGGCTTTCTGCACGCCTGTCAGTTCGCCTTTTTGGTTGACCTGACAGGTCAGGCGCTCATTGCGCATTTCCCAGCCATTCGCCGTGCGCAGGCACTCAGCGCGCGGAACAGCCTCCTCAGCCCGGCAGAGCGACACGCTGCTCTGCGCCGGGATCGTAAACCCGCGCCAGCGCACCGGCCAGCTGTGGGCATTGTGCAGCGCCTGAGGAGCGCTGCCTGCCAGCTCGTCCAGCAGTTCACGGGCTTTTGCCGCGACTGTTTGCAGTTCTTCCTCGGCGTGCTCATGCACTCGCGCGATGGACGCGCCTGCGGCGATATCGTGGAACTGGTTGAACAGCAGTGTCTTCCAGAGGTTTTCAAGCCTTTCCTTCCAATTTTCCGGCACAGGCTGCGCCGCGAGCAGTTTTCTGGACAGATGGTATTCCACCTGTTTGAGCAGCGTTTCCGCCTTGCGGATACCGCGCTTGGTGCGGCTTTGCGCCGTAAGCGTACCGCGGTGCCACGCAAGGTACAATTCGCCGCAGTATTCGTTTTCTACATTCTTTTGACGCTCAAAATACCTGACGGGGCTTTCCATCCGGCAGCGGGGCGCGCCTTCCATATCGCCGCAGCGGCGCACCAGCTCCAGCATTTCACGGGTGGGACCGCCGCCGCCATCGCCAAAGCCGAAGGGATACATCAGCCCCTCGATGTTTTCCTGCTGGATACGGTCGACCTCCCAGCGGGTGATCAAATCGCCGCTGTCAAAGTTGGCGTTGTTCTTTTTGTAAATGTGCGAAAGCACACGGCTGCCGTCCAGACCTTTCCACCAGAACACATTGTACGGGAACGCCTCCGCTTCCGGATCCTGACGAAGCAGCTTCTGGGTGGCGAAATACGGAATGCCGCACTTTTTCATGATTTGCGGCAGGGCGGCGGAAAAGCCGAACGTATCCGGCATCCATGCCATGCGGCTTTCTGTGCCTGTCTGTTCGCGGAACCAGCGCCTGCCGTACACGAACTGCCGGATCAGGCTTTCGCCGGAGGGAATGTTTGTGTCGGATTCGATCCACATGGCGCCTTCCGGCATGAAACGGCCTTCCGCTGTGCGGTCCATCACACGCTGATAAACATTCGGATACAGTTTCCGCAGGTATTCCAGAATGGGCGGCTCGCACATCAGGAACTGATATTCCGGATATTCCTCCATCAGCGCCAGCTGATTGGTATAGGTGCGTGCAGATTTGCGCATGGTTTCTTCCACGGGCCACATCCACGCCATATCCAGATGCGACTGACCAAATACCGTATACTCCGGCGCTGTGGAGCCGTTGGTACATTCCAGAAGCGGTTTCAGCACTTTGGCTGCTTCCGCCACGCTGGCGGTCAGTTCATCCGGCGGCAGCTCAAAATCCGCAATGAAGGTAAACTGTTTCAGCCCCTCCACGATCTTCATCAGGCGAAGGCTTTTTTCCGGCAGTTTCTGCGCAAGGCTGTACAGCGCGCGGTAATCCATGGCAGTCTGAAAAACAGTCTCGTTCCAGACGCCAACAAAGGAGCCTTTCACCACAGCCTGCGCGGCGGCCGGTTCGGGAACGGTTTCCTCGCCGAAGGCCACCGGACCCGCGTCTTCATTGCGCACGCCATGTCCCGCGTAGCATTCCGCGTAAATTTCATAAACAGTTCCGGCTTTGGCGTTTCGCGCAAGGGTGATGGAACTGTGTTTTTTATCGATCGCTCCTCGTTCCTCACCGTTTACCCACACCAGCATTTCCTCGCCCACACGCAAAAACAGCTCAAGGCGTTCGCCTTCCAGCGCCTGCGGCACGGTAAAGCTGGTACGGAACCAGCCATACTCCCATTTGCGGCCCCACTTCATGCCATCGGGCGCAGGCTGGAACACCATCTGCCTTGCTTTCTCAAAGGGCAGATGATCCATTGTGCTAAAGAAAGATACCTCAAGCGGGCTTTTCTGCTTCAGATAGTGTTTGGGAAACTGCTCCGACCAGATTTTCAAACGGTCAGCCCATTGTCTGCCGATATTCATACACAACACCCGTCTTTACGGAAAAGTGAGGCGGTTAGGCCTCACTTTTCGCAGTTCTTCACGCCATGCATTCGATCAGGAACAGCATTGCCAGCGCCTGACCGTAGGGCATGGGTTTGATTTCGATTTGTTTGTAGAAATCCTTGGTTTCGCGTCCCATGGGGGTGCCATAGGATACCTGCTGCACAACGCCGTCATCCCCGATGTAATCAAGGATCGGTTCCAGTGCAGCCCACGCAGCCGCTTCGCAGTCCGGCGCAAGCAGCCCCATGCGCACGCCGCGCAGAATACCATAGCCAAAGCCGCAGGTGGCGCTGGATTCCACATAGGAAGTGGGATCATCGATCAGCGTATGCCACATGCCGTTTTCGTTCTGATACTGCATCAGGCTGGCTACCTGCCGCTGCAGCACATAGGTGAGCTGTTCCTGAACCGCATCGTCGCATTCCACCATGTTCAGGAACTCTGGAATGGCAATGGTCACCCAGCAGTTGCCGCGGCCCCAAAAAGCGCCTGCGAAATTGTGGCAGCCGTTGAACGTCCAGCCATGATACCACAGACCGGTCTGCGCATCCGCCAGATAGCAGGCGTGCAGCAAAAACTGGCGCTGCGCTTCATCAATATATTCCTGCTTGCCTTCAATGCGGCCCATATTGGCAAGGAACAGCACTGTCATGAACAGGGTATCATCCCACAATTCCTGATCGTTGAGCGTATCGCTGGTCATGTGCTGGAAGCCGCCCTCCTTGGTACGGGGGAAGCGTTCCATGATCCATTTTGCAGTTTCACGGCAGGGCAAAAGGTATTTTTCATCCTGCAGGTATTCGCCCACATAGCTCATGGTCAGGAAAGGGGCGATGGTGTTTACATTCAGCGCAGGAAAACCAATTTCCAGCTGAGCGTCGTAAAACTTCGTCAGCACATCCAGATACTTCTGTTCCTTGGTGCTGGCAAACAGCTTCCACAGGCCGTACAGACCCACGCCCTGCGTCCACTCCCAGTGCTGGTACCGGCGGATATCATCGCCGGCCAGATTCTTTTCCTGCATATTTTTCAGAAAGGTTTCGTCGTCTTCGTACAGGATGGGCGTGAAAGCTTCGATCAGACAGTTCAGCTTCTGGGGAATCATGGTTTTGTAATCGTTCATCTGCTTAACCTGCCTCGCTTTATTCGTTTTCCAGTTCAGCTTCCAACCGGTGGATCAGGGGCAGCAGTTCCTGAGGTGTGTGGATGGTATAGTCCGGCTGCCAGTCCGGCTCTTCCACGGTGTGGAAATAGCGGGGCGACCAGTCCAGCCATACGCTGATCATACCCTGACGGTTGGCGCCGGCAATATCTTTTTTCAAATTGTTGCCGATCATCACGATACGCTTTTTGTCCGCATCCGTCAAGCCAAGCTTCTCGCAGGCGGTCTCGAACATAATGGGTTCAGGCTTCTGCTTGCCCACCACTTCAGACACGATCCAGGCGTCAAAGCAAACGCCCAGTCCGTTTTTGGAAAATACATTCTGGAAGGATTCCCATTCGCCGTCAGCGACCAGCGCGATGGTGTAGCCTTCTTCGTCCAGCTGCCTGAGCACTTTGTCGGCGCCGGGAATGCACTGCGCTTCCAGCACGATGTCGCGTTCATCGCGGATCTGCGTGGCTTCATCGATGATGGTATCGCCGCTGTCGGTAAAGATGATCAGTTGCTTATTCGTCATACTTGAACCCCCGCAGTTTCAGTTCCTGCGCACGATGGCAGGCCACATAGTGTTCAGGCTCCATTTCCACATATTCCGGCACAGCATTTTTGCATTTTTCGGTGCAGTAGCGGCAGCGGGTGTGGAAGAAACAGCCGCTGGGCGGATTGGCAGGATTGGGGATCTCGCCTTCCAGCGGGATGCGCTCGTTCTGTACGGTGGGGTCGGCGATGGGCACCGCCGAAAGCAGGCTTTCGGTATAGGGATGCATGGGATGCTCGAACAGGTTCTTGGTGGGCGCGAACTCCACCATCTTGCCCAGATACATCACGCCGACTTTATCGGAGATATACTCCACCACGGAAAGGTCGTGGCTGATGAACAGATAGGTAAGGCCGAATTCCTTCTGCAGGTCGTGCAAAAGGTTGATGACCTGTGCCTGAATGGAAACGTCCAGCGCAGAAACCGCCTCGTCACACACAATGATGCGGGGATTGAGCACCAGCGCGCGGGCAATGCCGATGCGCTGACGCTGACCGCCGGAGAAAGCGTGCGGATAGCGCTTGAGGTAGGATGTGTTCAGGCCGACCTTCGCCGCGATGTCCATGACCTTCTGTTCAATTTCGGCCTTGGGCATCTTGGGATAGTTGGCCACGATGGGCTCCTTGATGATATCAAAAACCGTCATGCGTGGATCCAGCGAGGAATACGGATCCTGAAAGATCATCTGGATCTCCTTGCGTACCTTCTTCATGGTCTGCTTGTCGATTTTCAGAAAATCGATCAGTTCGCCTTCCGAAGTGGTGTACATCACGCTGCCTTCGGAGGGCTCGTAGGCACGCACGATGCAGCGGCCCAACGTGGTTTTGCCGCAGCCGGACTCGCCTACGATACCGATGGTTTCGCCCTCGTGTACGGGAAAGGATACGTCCGTTACGGCTTTCACTGTAATGCCCTTGGAGGAAAAACGCATGTGGATGTTGCGCACATCAAGGATCTGATCGCCCTTGCTCATTTGCATTCCCCTCCTTTGCAGCCGGTGCAGGCGAAGCAGGCGATCTTGTGTTCGCCGCCCACCTCTACCAATTCGGGAGCGTATACGTTGCACACGCCTTCAATGCGCTTGTGGCAGCGATCATAGAAACCGCAGCCTGCCGGCAGGTTCAGTGCAAGCGGCACCGTGCCTTCAATAGAGAAAAGGCGTTCCTGTGTCTTGGTGCCGATTTTGTGTACCGATCCGATCAGGCCCTGCGTATAGGGATGCTGCGGGTTCTTGTAGATTTCCACCGCGGGTGCGCTTTCCACAATCTTGCCCAGATACATGACCGCCACACGGTCGCACATTTTGGCTACCGTGCCAAGGTCATGGGTGATAAAGAGAATGGACATGCCAAAATCCTTCTGCAGTTCCTTCATCAGTTCCAGGATCTGCGCCTGAATGGTCACGTCCAGCGCGGTGGTGGGTTCGTCCGCGATCAGCAGTTTTGGGTTGCACACCAGTGCCATAGCGATCAGCGCACGCTGCAGCATGCCGCCGGAAAACTCGTGCGGATACTGATCATAACGCTTTTCCGCATTGGCGATGCCTACCTTGCGCATCACTTCCAGCGAAATTTCCTTCGCCTTTTTCTTGTCTTTGGTAATGTGCAGAAGGGTAGCCTCGTTGATCTGGTTGCCGATGGTGTACATGGGCGAGAAGGCTACCATGGGTTCCTGGAAGATCATGGAGATCTGCTTGCCGCGAACGCTGCGGATCTCCTTGCCACGGGGATTGAGCGCAAGCAGATTGACCTTGCCCAGATCGTCCGCATCGAAAATGATCTCGCCCTCCGCCTTGCATTTCTTATCGTTGATGCCAAGGATCGCCTTGCTGGTCAGGCTCTTGCCGCAGCCGGATTCGCCTACCAGACCCAGCGTTTCGCCCTTTTTGATCTCAAAATTAACACCCCGAACAGCGGTCAGCGTACCTTCATCGATCTTGATATTGATTTTCAGATCTTTGACTTCAATGATCGTATCATTCTGATTCATTTTATACGCTCCTTTCTGTTCTTACTTGTAGGGGTCAGCAGCGTCGCGCAGACCATCACCCAGGAAGTTGAAAGCCAGCACCGTGATCACCACAAAGGCCAGCGGGATCATCTTCCAGGGACACTGGGCAACGGATACCAGATCTTCCGTTTCCTTGAGCAGCACGCCCCAGCTGGTAGCCGGCGCCTTCATGCCAAGGCCCAGATAGCTCATGGAGGTCTCGCCCAGGATGGAACCGGGAATGCCCAGCGTGAGGTTTACGATCAGGTAGCTCAGGAAACCGGGCACCAGATGCTTGACGATGATCTTAAAGTCGCTCACGCCCGCCAGCTTGGCAGCCATTACGAAGTCCTCCTTGCGCAGGGCGATGAACTTGCCGCGCACCACGCGCGCCAGTCCCGTCCAGCCGATAAAGGAGAGAATGATGGTAATGTACAGGTACATAGCGGATACGGAGATGCCTGCCGGGATCGCCGCGGACAGCGCCATCCACAGCGGAATGCTGGGAATGGCGGACAGCACTTCGATGATGCGCTGGATCACATTATCCACCACGCCGCCGAAGTAGCCGGAAATACCGCCCAGCAGAATGCCCAGTACAAAGCTGATGGCAGCGGATACGAACGGAATGGTCAGCGATACGCGGCCGCCAAACAGAATGCGCGAGAAGATGCACGCGCCGGTAGAGTCCGCACCGAAGATGTTGATGCGGGCGGTGCGGTCCACCTCGCCCTGCTCATTGACCAGACCATACAGATGGGTATCGCAGGGAATGAAGCCCAGCAGCTTGTATTCAATGCCTTCTACAAAGAAATCCAGATAATACTTTTCACTGGGATCTTCGGTTACGATCACCGTCCACGTTTTCTTATCGTTCACTTTTTTCAGCTTGTGCACGTAGGGACGGCTCCACTCGCCGTTTTCATCTTTCCAGTACACCTTGGTGGGTGCGGTGTTCTTGTACAGGGAGGAGAACTCTTCCAGACCGTAGGGAGCAAAGAAGTCGGCAAACAGCGCGCCAATGTACAGCACGATCAGCAGCGTCAGGCTGAAACGGGCCAGCTTGTGCTTTTTCAGCTTGCGCCACATCAGCTGCCACTGCGAAGCCAGATAATAGGACTCATCCTTGGCGATTTTCTTTTTGAACAGTGCCATCTTCATCAGCCCCTTTCTGAGAAACGGATTCTCGGATCAAGCCATGCCAGCGCAATATCGCTGAGCAGCGTACCCACCACGACCAGCACGGCCTGAATGAGCACAATGGTACCGGCCAGATACATGTCCTGCGATTTGAGCGCTGTCAGCAGCACCGGACCCTGAATGGCCAGGTTCATAACGATGGCGGAAACGGTGGAACCGGAGAAAATGGTGCGCAGCGAACCGGACATGCCGGATACCACCGGGTTGAGCGCAGCACGCAGGCAGTACTTGTAGGTGATGGTCGCCTCGCTGCAGCCCTTGGCGCGGGCAGTGAGCGTATACTGGCGCGCCTGCTCATCCAGCATCTG
>JAFYQB010000036.1 GCA_017547285.1 Clostridia bacterium | reverse complement strand
CATGCGCCCTGACCCACGCAAATGATGCCGCGGTTCTGGCGGTACTTTTCAATGTAGGGATGATCCCAGCTCATTCCGGCCAGGAAATCCACCGGGGAGTTGTTGTACACATCCTGATCCTTGTAGCCGTCCCAGCCGTATTCGGCACTGAAGATGCCGCTGAGCGCCAGCATGCCATCGAAAATGTACGGGAAACGGAAGAACAGGTTGGCGGCATGCGTAGCGCCAAGGCTGCAGCCGAAGGTGATGATGCCGGGGGTACCCTCCCAGCCGTTGCGCTCGTTGGTCATGCTGTGGATGAAGGGAGCCACTTCGTTCACAATGTAGCGCATCCACTGCTCATGGCGTTCAATGCGCCAGCGGGGATCACCGGTCTTGTTGGACCAGGTTTCCAGATCCATGGTATCGATGGCGTAGACCATCACCTCGCCGCGCTCGATCCACGGGGCCCATGTATCCGTCATTTTGAAGTTCTCAAAGTCAAAGAAGCGTCCGTCCTGACAGGGAATGAACAGCACGGGACGGCCCGCATGGCCGTAGAGCTTCATTTCCATATCGCGGCCCAGCTCATGGCTGTACCACTTAAAATACTGCGTTTCCATTTGTTTCCTCCGTTAGCGCCGCGCATCATAGAGCAGCGTGTTGATGAAGAAGGGAATCTGTTTTTCCCAGCTGGCCTCGTTATGCTCGCCACCGGGAACGATGCGGCTGGTGAGCAGTACGCCCTTTTCGATCAGCTGGCTGCATACGCGGTTGAAGCGTCCCATCATGTTATCGCGGAACTTCATTTCGCGCTGGCCGTAATCCATGTAGATCACTGTATCCGACCGCACTTTCGATCTGGCGATCAGATCGTCCATCTTTTTGGATGCAAACCAGATGGAAGGCGACAGTGCCGCCGCACGGCTGAACACATGATTGTATTCAAGCACTGCGTACAGGCTCATCAATCCGCCCATGGAACTGCCCGCGATCCACGTATGATTGCGGTCGCGCCTTACGGGATACTGGTGGTCGATCAGGGGTTTCAGGGTCTTGATGAACCAGCGCATGGTCTCCTGACCGCGGCCGGTTACTTTGCCTAGCTTGGGCGCCTGAAAGCTGTACGGCGCGTATTCCGACAGTCGGCCTCCATTGGGGTTGTGGTTGCACTCCACGCCCACAACCACGATCGGCACCTCATGCTCATCCAAATAATCCGCCAGCCCCCAGCTCTTGCCGTAGGTAGCGTCCTCATCCAAAAACACATTGTGCCCGTCAAACATGTACAAAACCGGATAGCGCATTTTTTCGTTCTCTTCAAAGTCATCCGGCAGGTACACATAAACCGTTCGCTCCTCCTCTCCCGTGTATGCAGGATAGGGAAGCGTAAACTTTTCAACCATGCCATCAGGATCCTTCCTGTTTGGAATGATGGACAAACCAGGTTGTCCAAAAATATAGTATAACACAATTTATCAAGAAATGCAAATTCTGGCTTGCATAACAGACAAATTTTCCGTAAAGAAAAAAGCCTCTCAGGAAGGCTTTTACTCTTGAGCGCGATGATGTTTTTGCTTCCAAACTTCGTTCAGACGGGCCGTTCTTTTTTTCATCACTGCATAAATAACTGCCCAGATCATCAAGTAGCCTGCCACAAAAATTCCGGTAAACATCAGAACGGGCGTTACGCCCCATTCCAGCCAGCTGTTCAACAAATAGGTAGCCAGATAACTGAAATACAAAACGCCGCCGTGGATCAGGATCGCGGCCATCAGGGGCAGGCGTTCCATCTGATAGACGGCATTCATGCCGCCCGCTACAAAAGCAAGCGCTGTCAGGGAAACAATTCCAAGGCACACTTCATTGACCGTCAGTGTTTGCACAACGCCCTGCCTGTGCAAAACCAGATAGAGGATCGCCAGAATCAGCGGGCCAAAACCGCATGCCACCAATCCGCGGCGGAAAAATTCCGCAATAAACTTTTTCATCTTCCCTCATACCTCCTGCGTATTTCCGCAAAGCATCGTCTGGACACATATTCCCGATAACCGCACTGAAACACGGCGTCCACACCGCCGCTGAACGCCGCATCAAACCGCAGGATCCTTTCCTCATTGGCGAGCGTGGATTTATTGATGCGAATGAAACAAGACGGCAAAACCGCCTCCAGATCCCGAAGTCTGTCCTGAATACGGAAACGTCCGCCTTTTATGTCAATAGCTACCACTTTTCGGTCCAGAACAGTGATGCATTCGATCTCCTGAAAAGGCAGTTTGCGCATTCCGTCATCGGTGTAGCCCATCACATAGTCTGCACCGGAATAGCTGCAAACCAGATTTTCGATCTGCTGCGTCAGCCGGGAAGGCGCACGGACAATCGCGATGATTTCCTCTTCTGCGTTTGGATCGATCACCAGCCTGTATTTCATCGCCTCAGCTCCTTATTGTTTTTGCATCTGTCTCAGAAAGCACAGCACCGCAGCCACGGTGATCCATGCGCTGTAAAGAAGCACCGGCCAAAAGTGTGTTCCGGCAAGCGCAAAGTTTCCGCTGAAAAGTGCCTTTTCCAGTTCCACCGCATGAAAAAACGGAAGAATGTTGGCTGCCTTTGCAAAAAAGCCGCCCACAAGCTTCAAGTCAAACCAAACGCCCGAAAGCCAGGCGGAAAGATTGGTGAGCAGAGCGCCGCAAATGCCGCCAACCTGCTTTACGCCCAGAAGGCTGCCGCACAAAAGGCCCAGTGCAATGTTGAAAACCGCCATTGGAATGATCCCGATCAAAGCATCAATCACATGGATGCTCACTGTCAGTCCCAAAGGAATGGCTGCCAGATAGCAAACAGCCGTCTGGCACAGTGCGATGGGCAGCAGCGGAAGCATATAGCCAAGAATAAAATCCCTGCCTGTCAGCGGTGTAGTGTACAGTCGCTGCAAAAAAGCTGTTTCCCTGTCTTTGGCAACGAGCGTTGCGGAAAATAGCGTCATAAACGAAAGGCCGAATACTGTCAATCCCGGGGTAAGTGTATCGATTTCAAACATGCTCACCGGAATGCTGGCCTGAATAGCGCTCAGGAGCAGAAGCAGAACCAGCGGAAATCCCAGGCCGAAAGCAAGGTTGATGGGGTCGCGCAGGATTTCTTTGGCGCAGCGTCTGGCAAAGGTGATCATTTTCATTCTGCCGCCTCCCTGACAATCGAAATGAATGCTGTTTCAAAATCTGCCGTTTGGGCTTTTTCCTTCCATTCTTCTGCCGTTCCCGCATCCAGAAGCCGCCCGTTTTTCATGATGCCGATCCGATCCGAAAGCGCCTCCGCCTCTTCCATATAGTGCGTTGTGAGAATGATCGTTACCCTGCCTTTCAGCAAACGGATCACATCCCACAGATCATGCCTTGCAATCACATCCAGCCCCAGCGTAGGCTCGTCCAGAAACAGGATTTGCGGTTCGCCGATCAGCGCCATGGCAATACTCACCCTGCGCTGCCAACCGCCAGACAGCTTACCGGCTTTCCTGTTCAGAACCGTTTCCAGATCAAACTGCCCGGAAAGCTCGCGGATTCTGGCATTGGCTTTTTCCCTGGAAAAGCCGTAAATACCGCAGATCAGCTCCAGATTTTCCCTGACGGAAAGGTTGGGCGCAACAGCAGTCTCCTGCGGGGATACGCCGATCAGCCGTTTCACCTGTTCCGGCTCTCTGGTAATGCTGAAGCCGCCCACCGTTGCATCTCCGTCGGATGGTCTGGTAAGGCAGGTGAGCATCTTGATGGTCGTGGTCTTTCCCGCGCCGTTCACCCCCAGCAGCGAGAACAATTCGCCCTGCATCACCTCCAAATGGAGATCATCCACAGCCGTCAGCTTTTGATACCGCTTCACAAGTCCGCTTGCTTTGATGGCCTGCATGGTTCCATCCCTCCTTTTCGTTTGACAGGTTCATCATAGCAAATACAAAGGAAAAAATCCTGCTTTTTGTCCATTCGGTCAGTTTGAATGTCTGAACGGATAACAGAAAAAGCGATACCCGGCTTTATACCGGATATCGCCTTTCTTCAAAAAAGATCAGTTCCAGTTATACTGATATTCGTTGATCATGGGATCTTCATACCACGGATCATTCACCTTGTAGCGAATGCTTTCCTTGTATTCTGTCAGAACGACAACGTTTTCAATCGCCTTTTTCAGTTCGTTGCGCTTATCCAGCAGGTTGTTTCGGTTATTGCCGCTCTGTTCCACGGCAGCCGCATCAAAGGCGATGATTGCTGCATCGTGCGCTTCTTCCAGCGCCTTGCGCGCTTGCTTCTGTTCGGCATTGCGGAACAGCTTCTTCTGACTGAGCAGTTCTTCTGCCAGATTGATATACTTTGCAGCTTCAAAGCCTTCGTTCAGAAGCCAGCGCGTGTGGCGGCTGCTGACAAAAGGCGTATCCTCCGCCTCAATGCCAAACACATTCATCAGCATTTCGCGGCGGGCTTCCTGATCGGTAAAGTTGAAGTTGGAATAGAAATCCTGCAGCTTGCCATCCAGTACATGGGTTTCAATGGTGGACATATCCACCCGCAGTGCAGACGACGCCAGACCGATTGCGTCAAAAAAACCGATATCGGTAAAGATGTTCACATCCTTATCGAACAAAACGCCCACGCACTTGAAAATCAGGCCAGGCTGCCCCTTGATCTTCTGAAGAATGGCGGAGAGCATTTTGCGCTGGCGTTCGGTACGGCCCAGATCCGTGCCGCCAACGGGCGCATTCTTGCGCGCGCGCATATAGTCCATGATACCCTGACCGTCCAGATGCTGAAGGCCCTTTTCATAGTGGCCGCTGGTAGCGGTGTAGCTCATTTCCAGATCGTAATCGATGCCTCCGATAGCGTTGCCCAGCGCGATCAGCGCAGGAACATCCACCGCCGCGTAGTGGTGGATCTCCACCCCGCCCAGATGCCAGCTGACCGTTTCACGGGTTTTCTCCACGCCGTTTTTGATATCCCCGGCGCAGTTCACAGCAGCGTTCAGCTTGTAAATGCCCTTCACGCCCGGTACATAGCTGAGCGTATCGCGCGGCAGGGAGATCAGATCCACGCTTTTCTTCGTTTTATTGATGGATACCACCACATTGGCGTCCGTGTGGCAGTCGTTCAGTTCGTCCTTGGCGCTGATGTAATCGCTTTGTTCATAGCCGTAGTCGATGCCCAAAAGCAGAATATTCACGATCCTGTCTTTGGTTTTGGTATGTTTCTCCATACTCAGACCGCCCAGCAGCGGGTTGGCGGATTTTTCCAGTGCCAGACTGCATACCGGCATCGTTAAAATGACCATTGCCAGCAGCCAGGACAACAAACGGCGAAGCTTCGGTTTCACGATTTTTTTCCTCCTGTTCGAACCATTCCTGATTAGTATACCATACGAAAAGGCTTGGCTCAAGATACATTAGAAATACAATTTTCCGGTTGAATGTTCGTCAGTTCTCGCACATTCGCCATTGACAAACAACCAAAAACACGGTAAAATCTCCGGCATAGGCTGTGAGGGAGAGTATGCCGGCAGAGACCCCGTTTCAGAGAAGTGGCGGTTGGTGCAAGCCACAAGCGCGGAAGCCGGAACGTACCTGTATCTCCTGAGCTGGAAGGAAGAAAGTTTCCTTGTGGGAGCCGTAGAACCTTCCCGTGATTGCTGCGTCAAGGCATAGGGCTTGCTGGAGCCCAAGAGGTGGCGGCTGTGTGCCGCAATTTGAGTGGTACCGCGGGTATTGTGTTATCAACGCTCGTCTCAAAGAAGTCTTTCTTTTGAGATGAGCTTCTTTTTATTTTGAAGGAAAGGTTCCTGATTCATGGATTTCAAACGCATCATCCTCTTAAGCGGCCATTACGGCAGCGGCAAAACCAACATTGCCGTAAACCTCGCCTTCGCGCTGAAAAAGACACGCGAACGCGTAACCATTGCCGATGTGGATATTGTGAACCCCTACTTTCGCACCTCTGATTCCAGACGGGAACTGGAGGAGAGCGGCATTCGCCTCATCTGCAGCGAATTTGCCGGTTCCAATGTGGATCTGCCCGCGCTGCCTGCGGAAATGTATTCCGTTGTGGATGATCCCACGCAGACCGCCCTCATCGATGTGGGCGGCGACGACCGCGGCGCGCTGGCGCTGGGGCGGATTCGGGACGGCATTCTCAAGGAAAATGACTATGAAATGCTCTTTGTGATCAACCGCTTCCGTCCCCTCACCCGCAACGCAGAGCTGACGGCAGAAATCATGCGGGAGATCGAAGCTGCAGGCGGCATCCGGTTTACTGCCATCGTCAACAACTCCAACCTCGGTCCGGAAACCACGGCGCAGGATGTGCTGGACTCCGACGCCTATGCCCGCGAGGTTTGCGAAATGACCGGCCTGCCGCTCAAAATGACAGCGGTACATGAAAGTCTTTACCCGCAGCTGAAAGGGAAGATGGAAAACCTGTTCCCCCTCGGACTGCAAAAGAAAATACAGTAGTTTCAGGAAAGGAAGATAAACTTTATGGCAAAGCTGACCATCCGTACGGAACGCTGCAAGGGCTGCGGCCTTTGCGTAAACGCCTGTCCCAAGAAGCTGCTCAAGCTGGCTGGCGACAAGATCAATGCCAAGGGACATCATCCCGCAGAAATCACCGACATGGAACAGTGCATCGCCTGTGCGTTCTGCGCCACCATGTGTCCTGACTGCGTCATCACGGTAGAAAGGTAAGGTATCATCACTATGGCTGAAAAAGTTTTGATGAAGGGTAACGAAGCCATCGCGGAAGCCGCCATCGAAGCGGGCTGCCGCCACTATTTTGGCTATCCCATCACCCCCCAGACCGAAGTAGCCGCTTACATGTCCAAGCGCATGCCCAAGATCGGCGGCACCTTCCTGCAGGCGGAGAGCGAAATCGCCGCCATCAACATGGTTTACGGCGTGGCCTCCACCGGCAAGCGCGTGATGACCTCCTCTTCCAGCCCGGGAATCAGCCTCAAGGCTGAAGGCCTCAGCTATCTGGCTGGCGCGGATCTGCCTGCGCTGGTGGTCAACGTGCAGCGCGGCGGCCCCGGCCTTGGCGGCATCCAGCCCAGCCAGAGCGACTATTTCCAGGCCACCAAGGGCGGCGGACACGGCGACTACCGCATGATCGTTCTGGCTCCCGCCAGCGTGCAGGAAATGGCCGATCTGACCATGAAGGGCTTTGATCTGGCCGACAAATACCGCATGACCGCCATGATCCTGGCGGACGGCACCATGGGCCAGATGATGGAGCCCGTAGAAATCAAAAAGCCTGAGAATCAGGACTTTGACAAGAGCTGGGCCGTGACCGGCACCAAGGGTCAGCGTGCGCACAACATTGTCAACTCCCTGTTCCTGAGCCCCGAAGTGCTGGAAAAAACCAATTTTGAACGCTACGAGCGCTACGCCATGATCGAAGAAAATGAAGCCATGGCCGAACGCTACATGATGGATGACGCCGAGATCTGCGTGGTCGCCTTCGGCATCGCTGCCCGCGTGGCCAAGAACGCCATCGTGGAAGCCCGCAAGTCCGGCATCAAGGTCGGTCTCATCCGTCCCATCACCCTGTGGCCCTTCCCCAAAAAGGAACTGGCCAGGGCCGCCGAAAGCTGCCACAGCTTCCTGAGCGTGGAGCTTTCCATGGGCCAGATGATCGAGGATATCCGCCTTGCCATCGACTGCAAGCGTCCCGTGGCGCTGTGCAACCGCGCCGGCGGCATCATCCCCTCTCCCGAAGAAGTGTATGCCAAAATCGCTGAGCTTGCGAAGAACGGAGGCTGTGACAAATGATCGTTTTTGAAAAGCCGAAAGCTCTTACGGATGTACCCCTGCATTACTGCCCCGGCTGTACCCACGGCATCGTGCACCGTCTGGTGGCCGAAGTGATTGACGAGCTGGGCATTGAAGGCAAGACCATCGGCGTGGCTCCCGTCGGCTGCTCCGTAATGGCCTATGACTATTTCGCCTGCGACATGGTGGAAGCCGCTCACGGCCGCGCGCCCGCTGTTGCCACCGGCATCAAGCGCGCCGATCCTGAGAACCACATCGTGTTCACCTATCAGGGTGACGGCGACCTTGCCTCCATCGGCACCGCCGAAACCGTTCACGCTGCTGCCCGCAACGAGAATATCACCATCATCTTCATCAACAACGCCATTTACGGCATGACGGGCGGTCAGATGGCTCCCACCTCCCTGCCCGGTCAGGTAACCCAGACCTCCCCCTATGGCCGCGACGTCAAGGCCTGCGGCTTCCCCATCCGCGTATGCGAGATGCTGGCCACGCTGGACGGCCCCGAATATCTGGAGCGCGTTGCTGTAAACAATGTCAAGAACGTAAAGGCCGCCAAGAAGGCCATCAGGAAGGCGTTCCAGAATCAGGTGGAAGGCAAGGGCTTCTCTCTGGTGGAAGTCATCTCCTCCTGTCCGACCAACTGGGGCATGACGCCTCAGAAGGCGCTGGAGTGGATCGATGAAAAGATGATCCCCCATTACCCGCTGGGCGTGTACAAGGACCGCAGCGCTGCCAAGGAGGACTGATCGCCATGACGAATGAATATCTGATCGCAGGTTTTGGCGGACAGGGCCTGCTGTTCGCCGGTAAGTTTTTGGTCAACAAAGGCATGATGGAAGGCAAGGAGGTCAGCTGGCTGCCCTCCTACGGCCCTGAAATGCGCGGCGGCACCGCCAACTGCTCCGTCATCATTTCCGATGATCCGGTCGGCTCCCCCATCGTTTCCAAGCCCAATGTGCTGATGGTGATGAACCTTCCCAGCCTGGACAAGTACGAAAACGATGTAAAGGCGGGCGGCAAGATCTTTGTGGATTCCAGCCTGATTGAGCGCAAGGTGCAGCGCACCGATGTGGAAGCATTCTATGTTCCCGCCACTCAGATGGCCAGCGACGCAGGACTGACCGGCCTTGCCAACATGATTCTGGCCGGCAAGATCCTCAAGGAGCTGGGCGAGTTTGAGGACGAAGAAGCGGTAGCCGCTTCTCTCAAGAAGGTTGTTTCCGTCAAACATCCTGAAATGTATGAAAAGAACCTGACTGCTTTGAAGATGGGCCGCGATTACTAAGTTTGATGACGCTGAACCACCTCATCAGTCACCTTCGGTGACTGCTTCCCCTCAAGGGGAAGCGCGCGAGGCCTGCTCGTTATCCTGCTCACGTTTTTCCCTAAACATATGTAGGGGCGACCATTGGTCGCCCGCTTCCTCCGATATCAATCATTTATGGAAAGAAGGCATCCCCATGCTGAACATCCGCATTGAAAAAACCGCCAACCCCAAGGCCAAGCCCACTGATGAAACTGCACTGGGCTTTGGCAAGATTTTTACCGATCACATGGCCATCATCGACTGGAACATGGAAAAGGGCTGGTATGACGCCCGCATCGTTCCCTTTGAGAACTTTTCCATGCATCCTGCTGCGACCTGCCTGCACTACGGCAGCGAGATTTTTGAAGGTCTGAAGGCTTACCGCACGGCGGAAGGCCGCATCCAGATGTTCCGCCCCGAAGAAAACGCGGCCCGTATGATGCGCTCTGCTGATCGTCTGTGCCTGCCCCAGCTGCCCGTGGAAGATTTCATGCAGATCCTGAAAACCTTTGTGGAGCTGGAAGCCGAGTGGACGCCCCACAGCGCCGGCACTTCCCTCTACCTGCGCCCCTTCATGTACGGCGACGATGAAACCCTGGGTGTGCACGCTGTGAAGCATGCCGTGTTCTGCATCATCGCCAGCCCTGTTGGCAGCTACTACAAGGAAGGCATCAACCCCGTTGGCATCATGATCGAGGATCAGGACGTTCGCGCTGTGCGCGGCGGCACCGGCTATGCCAAGTGCGGCGGCAACTACGCTGCCTCCAACCGTGCCGGCGAGCGCGCCGCTCAGAAGGGCTACAGCCAGGTGCTGTG
>JAFYQB010000035.1 GCA_017547285.1 Clostridia bacterium | reverse complement strand
CTAAGGGCTTCGCCCTTAGGAATCCCATATTCCGGGCCATTTCATGGCCCGGGCTGCTTTCCAAACAATACCTACCAAGGAGGTGGAAATGATGATTCTGGAAGAATTCGACTCCTCGCTGTCCGCCGTCATCAACCCTGATATGGTGGTGGAAAAGATTGAAAACTTTCCTGATGTAACGGTGGCCTGTTTTTCGGAAAAGCTGTTCAAAAAGATGCTGGCGTTCTTTGCTGACGCAAAGGAGATTGCCTCACACCATTCCAGCAGCGGCTGGAAGTCTGTGTATGAAGTAACCTACAAGGATGAACGCTTTGCGTTCTATCATGCCTATCTGGGCGAACCCGCCTGTGTGAACCAGTATGAAGACCTGATTGCCATGGGCAGCAAGTGCCTGATTCTTCTGGGCAACTGCGGCGTGCTGGATAAGAACATTCAGGACTGCGGCATCATCATTCCCACCAAGGCCATCCGCGATGAAGGGTGCAGCTATCATTACGCGCCTGCCAGCGATACGATCGATATCAACCTCAAATATACCGATCTGTTCAAAGAGGTGCTTGCTGAGCTGAACTACCCGTGGGTGGAAGGCACCACATGGACGACCGACGCCTGCTACCGCGAAACCCGTGACAAGGTGAACCGCCGCAAGGAACAGGGCGCGATCTGTGTGGAAATGGAATGCGCAGGCATGCAGGCTTTGTGCAATTTCCGCGGGACGGATTTCTTTCAGTTCTTCTACGCAGGTGATAATCTGGATCATTCCGCATGGGACCCGCGCAGCCTGTCCGGCGGTGTTCGGCTGGATGACAAGGCCAAGATTGTGCTTTTGGCGTTTGAACTGGGATTGAAGATCAAAAAATCCAAACAAGCATAAAACACGGCTGTGTATCGCAAAGGATACACAGCCGTGTTTTATAAATAAGATGGGATTCTTAAGGGGCTTTGCCCCTTAAGCGGTGAGGATGCAAGGAGAGGCAGCGCCTCTCCTTGCCCGCCGGAGGCCCCGTTACACAGGCAGCCTGTTATTGTAGCTGTACGGCAGATCGGCATCAAGCAGGTGGCTCATATCCGACCAGCACAGGCAGCGCGGGGTGACAAGGCCGGAGGGATTCTGTTCAAAGTTGACCACGGTCACGCCGGTGTGGGTCATGTAGAAGGAGGACCAGATCACATGGGGCGGAACGCCCAGCAGGTGGGTCATCCACGTGATGCCGAAACCCGCATGGCAGAAGACGGCCACTTTTTCGTCATTGGGCTTTTCGCACTCGTATACGCCGTCCTGAACGCGGCGGTAGCCCAGACGGCGCAGGAAGTCATCCGAATGGCGCACCACACGGTTCATGACCTGCTTGCCCTCAATACGCTCCATAGCGGGCATGTTATACCAGTCGGCATAGTGGTCGCGGTTTTCGGGACTGCGCAGAATATCCGCAGGCAGATCGATCACAAACCTGCGCTTGCCGTCATCCATCACCGGCGCAAGTTCAGGCCATATTTCGCGCGTCCACGGTTCGATTTTGACCGGCAGCCCCAATGCATCCGCCGTGGGCTGCGCAGTTTCACGGGCGCGGCCCATGGGCGAAGAGAAAATGCGGTCAAGGCCGCTCTTTTCAAAACGGCGTACCAACGCCTGCGCCTGCTTGCGTCCAAGTTCAGTGAGGGTATCGGGTCCATAGATGGGTTCTCCGTGACGAACGATGTACAGGATCATGCTGCAGCCTCCATTCGGTTGAGCGGATTCCATTTTCCGCGCAGGTAGTGGATGGTATACAGAACAAACAGCAGCAGGTTATGGGCGATCATGCAGCCCCATGCGCCCGCAAGGCCAAATCCCAGCAGCTGGGTACAAACGAACGTGCCGATGATGCGCACGCCCCACATGCCGCAAATGTTAAACACAAACGGCGTTACAGTGCGGCCCACGCCCAGCAGCATGCCTTCCATGATGATGCTTGCGCCGTAGAACGGCTCGCTGACAGCCACCATGCGCAGAACCAGCGATCCCAGCAGGATGACCTCCGCGCTCTTGGAGAAAAGCCCCATCATATCGGGCGCAAAGAGGAACAGCAGACTGCCGGAGATGATCATCATGGCCACTTCCAGCGGCAGGATCATGCGCACAAGGCTGCGCATGCGCTTGTTGTCCTTCGCGCCCAGCGCGTTGCCCGCCAGCGTAGCTGCAGCGGTCTGCATACCGTAGCCGGGAATGTAGAAGGCGGATTCCACCGTGTTGGCAATGGTGTGCGCAGCGGTGGAGATTTCGCCCAGCGAGTTGATCATGGAGGCAAAGGCCACATAGCCAAGCGAAGTACCGAAGCGCTGCAGCATATTGGGCAGCGCCACCTTGAGACAGGGGCGCAGGATGGTCAGATCCGGTTTGAGCCTGCGGCCGCGCGGAGAAATGACCGGGTGCTTCCAGAACACAATGGTGATGATTATGCCGCCCACCGTAAAGGCAATGGCGCTGGCAATGGCTGCGCCCAGCACGCCCCAGCCCGCGCCCGGCATGGTAAAGCTCAGGCCGAACAGCGTAAGCGTACGGGTGGGATAGATGAACAGGAAGTTGAGCGAAACGTTCACAAGGTTCACCAGCACGCCCACTCGCATGGGCGTTTTGGTATCGCTGGCCGCACGCAGCGCCGTGCCGAAAATGATGGTGGCCGCACGCGGCAGCATGGGCAGATACAGAATAAAGAAGTACTTTGCCGCAATGCCCTGAATGCTTTCATCCACCTGCATCCACTTGGGCACCATGCTGCTCAGGCTGGTCGTGAGAACCGTAAACAGCAGGCCCACCGCCAGCACCACCAGCACGGCCTGAGAAGCAATGTTGGCGGCCTTGTCCTTGTCTTTGGCGCCATAGGCTTGCGCGATAAAGCTCAGGAAGCCAACGCCCAGCGCGCTGATGGAGCTGCCCACCAGCCAGCCCACGGTGGAGGTTGCGCCCACCGCAGCCGTTGCCTGCGTACCCAGCGAGCCGACCATCATGGTATCCACATACTGCACAGCGGTCTGCATCAGCTGTTCCAGCATGGTCGGCCATGCCAAAGCAAAAATCACGGGAAGCATGCCCCATTCAAAATGGAAGCGACGTTTGTTCTGCATATTGATAAACACCTTTCGTAGGGGATGGAGACGCGGGGCCTCCGGCGGCCCAAGGGCTCTGCCCTTGGGAATCCCGCTTAAGGGACGAAGTCCCTTAAGAATCCCGGTTCTGAGGCCGTTTCACGGCCTCAGGCTGCTACAGAAAGTATAGCTTTTTTCGGTGGGGGATGTCAATGGGAATACAAAAACGGAACGGCGATGAACCGTTCCGTGGTTTGATTTGGCTGGATGTTCATCCGACGGATGCGCAGCCGTGAACACCTCAATCCTCGCACGCTTCCCCCTGGGTGGGAAGCTGTCACCAAAGCTGACTGATGAGGGGGGCTAAGCGACAAGCCCCTCTTTTTCCAATTCAAATCCGTTCCATATACGCCTTGAAATTGAGTCCGGCGATCTTTTCCACCAGCGCATCGCCGAAGCCTCTGCGGCGCAGGCCTTCGATCAGGTTCGGCACCTCCGACGCATTGCGCAGCCCCACCGGCCAATCTTCGATGCCGTCGAAATCGCTGCCGAAACCGATATGGTTTTCGCCGCCCAGATCGCACATATAGGCCATATGGTCGATCACGCGGTCCACATCAGCTTTGCCGTCCTCGCTGAGGAAGGACGGGCAGAAGTTCACGCCCACAAAACCGCCTGCACGGAACAACTGTTTGAGCTGATCGTCCGTCAGGTTGCGGAAATGGTCGCACAGGGAACGCACACAGCTGTGGGAAGCCATGGGAGGTGCGCCGCCATCCAGCAGGTCGTAGAAGCCCGCCTCGTTCAGGTGGCTCACGTCCACCGCCATGCGGCGCTCACGCATGCGCCTGACGATCGTCCAGCCCAGCGGGGTGATGCCGCCCTCTTTGCTTTCGCAGGCAGGGGTGCACAGGCCGTTGGGGGTGTTCCATGTGAGCGCGCCCATGCGCACGCCAAGATCGGCCATCCGGTCCACCTCGTCCGTGCTGCCCTTGAAGGCCTCGCAGCCTTCGATGGTGAGCATCACATTGGCCTCGCCCCTGACCGCCTGGCTGATCTCTGTAATCTGATGCCAGCCCTCTCTTTTGAGCTGTTCAAACGCGGCCAGCTCGCGTTCCGCAAAAGTTGGGCTGGCTTCCATGCCCCTGGGCGGAATGTACATCGCCAGCGCCTGCACGCGCACGCCGTCACAGGCAGTCAGAAATTCTCTGGTTACATCACAGGGCAGATCCGCCGGGCGGTCCGGACAGACCATGTTCCACAGCGTATCGGCGTGGGTATCGCAGATGAGCATAAAAGAACCGCTCCTTGCTTATTCCAGCTCGCCGTAGTGGGCGCTGGGAGTCAGATCGTACACAATGCGGGTCACGCCGGGCACTTCTTTGCGGATGCGCTCCGCCGCGCGTTCCAGCACATCAAAGGGAATGCGGGCCGCATTCGCGCCGCTGCCCGCAGACTGGGTGGCGCGCAGGCACACTGCATGGCTGCCGGGTTTATCGGGGCTGTCGATCAGCGTGGCATAGAACTGCCACAAACGGCGGTGAAGGCCCTCTTCCCGGATTTCCTCCGCAAAGATGGCGTCAGCGTCGCGCAAAAGGCGCAGACGTTCCTCCGTCAGACTGCCGAACACGCGCAGCGCAAGGCCGCTGGCCGGGAAGGGCTGACGGTGGGTAAAGGCGGCAGGCAAATCAAGCGCATCCGCCAGGCGGCGCACTTCCTCCTTGAACAACTCGCGTACCGGCTGGCAGATCTTCACATGCTCCGGCGCGCTGGTTTCAGATACCCCGCCGAAGAACACATCGTTGAAATTGGTACCGTTGATCACCGTCCTGATCTCCGGATCAAAAGCCAGCTGCTTCAGAAGCATCTGGTTCATCAGCTGACCGGCGATACGCTCCTTATCAAGCGGGCTGCTCACGCCGGAAAGCGCATGCAGGAAGGAATCTCTTGCATCCACATGCGCCACCACCAGATCCAGATGTTCGCTGAACCGGCTGATCACATCTTCCGGCTCATGACGGCGGAACATGCCCGTATCCACGAACACGCAAAGCAGTCTGTCGCCCACGGCCATGCTGGCCAGTTTGGCGCACACCGCGCTGTCCACGCCGCCGGACACAGCGCACAAAACGCGGCCCTCCGTGGCAGTTTCGCGAATGTTCTGCACCGCGCGTTCAATAACCGCTTCCTCGTTCCACTCGGCCTTCATGCCGCAGATGGCGGCAAAATTGGCCAGCATCTGCGCAGCGTCCGGGTCGTTGCGCTCCACGGGATACTCAATGGCATACAGCGGCAGCGCGCTGTGCTTAAAGCCGATCACCTGCTCGGTCGCCGTGGCAATGGGAATAAGCGCTTCAGGCAATGTCAGCGCATCCAGGCCGCCCATCATGCGTTCACCGGAGGATACTTCCTCAAACAGCGGATCACTCTCAAATCCGAGCGTTACAAAGCCGCGGTCCGTGGAAGCCGTGGAGCATGCGCCGCCAAAATGCGTGCACAGAATCGAGGCTGCGCCGCCCAGCACCAGCACGGGAATGTTCAGGCTGAACAGCTCAAAATCCAGCCCCGCCAGCGCATCCACGCCGTTTCCGGCAACGATGATTCCCCGGGCGTTCATGGCCTGCGCCTGTGCAGCGGTGGTTTCAAAATCGACCGGCAGGCAGAAAAACTCACGGTAGCGCAGCGTACGTGCAATCAGCCCTGCCTGGTGCTGATCTCGGCAGAAGACAAGAATCGTGTCCTGCATCAACGGGATCCCCCTGTATTCATGATCGTAACCTGTTGGTAATATCAGCAGAAAAACGCCTGCTTTACCGGATTAGTATTCTCCGGCAGGCAGGCGTTTTCCTTTATTTTGAACCGACGACCGCCGGAAAAGGAATGTTTTTACAATTTCATGCGTGTTTCTTCGCCAAAAAACGTGTAAAAACATAAAAACCTCCGCCGCCCCGGGCAATCAGGGGTTGTAGACTTTGCGGATTATTGGTATAATAGAAGATGGTATATGGTCGATACGTATACCGTTTTCCACACGAATATGACAAAATGCGCTGCCGGCGGCGTTTCTGACCTGCGCGGCGCATCCATGGATAAGGAGTGCAAGACTTTGAGCGATTACAACCGTGGTCCCAACGATCCTTTCCGTTCCGAAAAGGCTTCTTCCCGCCCTGCCGATGCCGGAAACAGTTTTCTGACCGAGGATCCCGCCCAGCTTGGCGCACAGATGCAGCAGGGCGGCGTGCCGCTGCCCGAAAATGCCGATTTTCTTTCTCAGGGCGATAACGCCCCCACCCGGATCGGCCGTCCCATGGTCCCGCCGCAGATGGTGACCAGGCACACCAGCATTGAGCAGCCCGCGCCCGAGGCAAAGGCGGAAACGTCCGAGCCTGCCGGTGACGCCGCTCCTGTGCGCCGCCG
>JAFYQB010000034.1 GCA_017547285.1 Clostridia bacterium | reverse complement strand
GCCGTGGCACCCTCCGTGCCACGGCGGTCTTCGATGCAGCCCAAAACACAAAAAACCCGCCCCGCGCGAAGCGCGGAACGGGGTGCAGGGGCACTGCCCCTGCTTAACGGTCGGGGACCGCGTAGGAGCTGAAGAGTTTGCGCTGAGTGTCCTGACCGGCAATGCCGTCCACGTACAGGCCGTTGATTTCCTGGAAGCGGAGCACAGCGTTGTAGGTTTCGGACTGGTAGTTGCCGTCGATATCGCCGTCGTAATACTTGAGTTCGTACAGCGCGTACTGCAGGCGCTTGACTGCGCTGCCGCTGGAACCCACTTCAAGCTTGCTGTAGCTGCCGGTTTCCTTCACGCCGCCGTAGAGCAGGCGCTGGGTAGCGGGGCCGGCAACGCCGGTCACACGCAGGCCGGAAGCCTTCTGGTAGGCCTTCACAGCAGCTTCGGTGCCGCTGCCGTAGTCGCCGTCCGGGCTGCCGGAATAGTAACCGTGAGAACCAAGCACGGACTGCAGCGCACGAACCTCGGAAGAGGAACCGTTGGACTTGTTGATGCTGGAATAGCCGTTGGAGGAGGCGGACATACCGTAAACAGCAGGATCTTCCTTTCTGTTGGAGGAAGAGGAACCGGAGCTGCCGGAATTGCCGCCGTTAAGCACAGATTCGATCTTGTTGATGGTGGCCTTGCCGGCAATGCCGTCCGCCTTCAGACCGTAGGCCTTCTGGAAGGCAGTGACTGCCGCGGTGGTGCCGTCGCCGTAATCGCCGTCCACGCTGCCGTGATAGTAGCCGATGGAGCGCAGATTGCGCTGCAGGCTGCGCACAGCGTCGCCCTGTGCGCCGGGACGCAGGCTGCCCAAATGGCCCGCCGCAGTGGAAGCCTTCTTGGCAGAGGAGGAGTACAGACGGGTGAGCGTGGTGGGGCCGGCTACGCCGTCATTTTCCAGACCGTTGCGCTTCTGGAAGGCGGCTACGGCATCCTCGGTAGCAGAGCCGAACTCGCCGTCCGCCTCGCCGGTCAGATAGCCCAGCACGATCAGGCGGTTCTGCAGAATTTTGACCTGCTTGCCGCTGGAGCCAAGGCGCAGATAGGTATCAGTTTCGCCGTTGGTGTAGGCGCTGGATACGTTGGAGCTGCTGCTGGAGGAAGAACTGCTGCTGGAGGAAGAACTGCTGCTGGAAGAGGAGCTGCTCTTCTTGGGGGTGGCGGTGGGAGAAGCCGCCTTCTTGGCATTGCCGCTGTACAGCTTGTCCAGCGTGTACTTGCCGGCCTTGCCGTCCGCGCTCAGGCCATTGCGCTGCTGGAATGCCTTCACTGCCGCCTCGGTGCCTGCGCCAAAATCGCCGTCCACGCTGCCGGTGTAGTAGCCCAGCGTTTTGAGCTGCTGCTGCAGGCGCTTAACATCGCTGCCGGAGGAACCCACCTTCAGGGAAGAGGACGCGGGCGTGGGGGTGGCGGCCGTGCTCACCTTGGTGGTGGGCTTGGGCGTAGCAACAGCGGTGGTGGGTTTGGTGGTCGCAGTAATCACATTGGGCGCGCTGCTGGGCTGGGTGATTACATTGGGGCTGGTGGGCTGCAGCATATTGCTGGGCGGATTGGTAGCCGTATCCGCGCCGAAATCCCAGTTTGACCAGTCCACTTCGTTGCTGGTAGGCCTGGGCGTGGGCGTGGGCGTAGCGGACGGGGTGGGGGTGATCACGTTTTCAAAATTCTGAGGATCGCCCACCGTCAGACCGTTCTGATTATCCACCACCCGGTCGGGATCCATGTAGCAGGCGGACAGCGCAAAGCAGGCGACCACCAGCATCGCCAGCACGGCCGCGCGCTTCAGGACGGAGGCAGAGGAACTTTTTTTCATATACAACACTCCATTCGCGGAAAGGATGTTTAAGGAATTTGTTACAAGTTTCTTAATGGTATATCACAGAAATGATACACAATGCTATTGTACAGGGAAAACGCTGGAAAATCAAGTCCGAATATTCGTTTTCCCATGGAATTAACGAACAAAAATCGCGTTTTCATGCAGAAAACGCGAAATATTTTTGTCACAATTTATTTTTCCTGTTCCATTCCGTCGAACGATTCTCCTGCCCTGAGCGCATAGAGCGCGGTAACCGCCACCGGGAAGGGCGTAGCCTTCTGAAGCGCCATGCGGTAGAACTCCAGCTGGCGGCAGTAGCGCGGCCAGAGTTCGCGGGCGGATGATGTGCGGTCGGTCTTGAAATCCACCAGCACCCATTGTCCGTCTTCCAGGAAGCACAGGTCGATTACGCCCTGCACGATGGTATCAAACGGCTCAGTCACATGCAGGTTGAACGGCCATTCGCGCATCACGCGGGGACTTCGGAGCATTCTTGCGCCCAGATCGCTTTCAAGGAAGCGCGCGACCATGCCGCGATCGGCATATTCTGCTTCCTGCGCGGTCATCACGCCGGACTCCGTCAGCCTTTCCGCCTCGCGGCAGATGACAGCATAGAGCGCTTTGGGGTTGTGCGCCACGGCACGGATGCGTTCCAGGTCGATCAGCCCCAGCATTTTATGCGTGGCCAGGCCGATCTGCAGGGAGCGTTCCTCTTTAGGCGGCTCCATAAAGGCCGGCATGGCGGGCAGGCTGTCCAGCGTGCGGGGCCGGGCGGTCAGCATGGGCATGCGTTTTGTTTCTGCATTTTCCTCCTCATCCTCCACCTGCGTGCCCTGCAGCATGGCGCGAACCAGCGCCGTTACGCCCACCTTGAGCGGACGATGGGTAAAAGTGAGCTTCGGCGCGATGGGATCGCCTTCGGCAAAGAAGGAATTGTCCACAACATCGTTTTCCACATCCGGAATATGGATTTTTGGCATGTCGTTTTCGGTGCTGTTTTTCCTTTTTACATCCAAGTCGGTGTGGAAAACAATCCTCCAAGGCATATTTTTATGTGGAAAACATGTGGGTTCTGTGGAAAACACCATGGGCAGCTGCGTTTTCCGCAGTTCATCTGTGGAAAACTCTCCCTCGCCCCATTCCTCGATCTGGTCGCAGGAGGAAGCGGACTGCAGAATCCATTCCAGCATCGTATTGGCGGAGCGCACCGCATACACATCCGCCGCGCCGCGGTTTTGTACCCGGTCCACCAGATCGTCATACCAGAGGGATTTCTCGCTCTGGCTGCCTACCATGACCAGACGGCTCTTGGGACGGGTAAGCGCCACATACAGCACGCGCGCACGTTCGGCGCGTTCGGCATTCTTTTCCCGCAGGCTGATGGCCCCCTGCAAAAGCGTGGTGCGTTTGGTGCGGGCGTTCTCGTTCACATATTCCAGACCGAAGCCCACTTCGCCGTGCACGCTGATGATCTTTCCGCTGCCGCGCCCGAACAGATTCCGGCCCAGATTCATGACATATACTGTGGGAAATTCCAGGCCCTTTGATTTGTGGATGGTCATGATGCGCACCACATCCTCCCACGGGTTGATGACCGTGGGGCTGCTTTCCGGGCTGCCCGCGCCTTCGATGGTCAGGCTTTCCACAAAGCCGTGCAGGCCGTCCATGTGGTTCTGTTCATATTCTCCGGCCCGGGAGCAGAGCATGCGCAGATTGGCCTGACGCAGCTTGCCGCCCGGCTGTGCGCCGTAATGGGCATACAGGCCGCTTCGAATCAGAAAATCCCACAGATAATCCGAAAGCGGCATGCTGTTCAGATAAAAGCGTTCATCCGCCAGCTTTTGCAAAACGGCGGCGCAGCGGCCTTTGAGCGGTTCATCCGCCTCCATGGAGGCATGCAGCATGGCATTGAGGAAGCTGGCCTCCCTTTCGGGCTTTAACAGGCGGATGGCGGAAAGCTCCGGCTCGGTCATTTCAAACAGGGGGCTGCGCAGCACGCTCAGAAGCGCCACGTCGTTCATCAGGTTATCCAGAAGCGACAGATACTGAATCATCTGCATCACTTCATCCGAACCCATGGCGTCCGCGCTGGTATCCGAATAGACGGGAATGCCTTCGCGGCTCAGAACCAGCTCCACCTTATCCGCAATGTTTTTGCTTACCGGCAGCAGAATGGCAATGTCGCGGTAGCGCAGCGTACCGCATTCGTTGCCCTCGCCGTCCACCACGGGCGTGCCGACGGTGCGCAGAATATCCCTGGCGATCCATTCGGCTTCGGCCATCACCTGATCCTGCGGGCGGCGCTCATAGCTGTTGAGCACATGCACTTCCGTCTGAGGATCGCCTTTGGACGGATTGCCGGGGAAGAGCTTAGCATCGTCATCGTAATCGATCTCGGTCACACGGCTGTCCATCACATGCGCAAAAATGCGGTTGACAGCATCCAGCACTGCCGATTTGGAACGGAAATTGCGGTTCAGGATGATTTTTCGGTATTCCGCGTTCTCGTCTGCGCTGAAACGGTTGAGCTTGGACAAAAACAGCCCCGGTTCCGCCAGACGGAAGCGGTAGATGGACTGCTTTACATCGCCCACATAAAAGGCGTACTGCTTGGGGCCGTCGCCCGCTTCGCGCTTGAGGCCGTTGAGAATGGCCTCCTGCAGTTCGCTCACATCCTGATATTCATCCACAAAGATGGCGTCAAACTGATGGCGCAGTTCCTTCTGCAGCTCCGGTTCCTTCAGGATGGAAAGCGTCATATGCTCCAGATCGTTAAAATCGATCACAGCCATTTCCCGCTTTTTTCCGCTGAAGGTTTCGTGGAACAGCTTTACCGCTTTGGCAAGCCCGCCGGTAGCGGGACGCATGACCGCCATATCCGTTACGGCCTGTGTGCAGTCCTGCGGCAGGAGCTTTGTCAGTTCCTCCACCATTTTTTTATAGCGGTTTCTGGTTTCCTTGAATTCCTCAGCCAGTCTGGCCTCATCGCCGGTGGACGGCCTGAAAACCGCCAGCTTGGAAAACTTGAGCGCAGCCAGCGTTTCCATCAGGTGGGTCAGGCCCTTCTGACAGGCCTCCGACAAGCCGTGCAGAACCAGCGCGTCATCCCGAAGGTTTTTGATATATTTTTCCGGGAAAGCGGGCTCGCGGGCGGCCTCCTCGCTTTCGTGCAAAAGGCTGAGCATGCCGTCCACGATCAGCCCTGCTTCCGCGCAGAATGCCTTTGCCACCGGCTGATCATTGAGTGTGGCCAGATTCCACGTCTGACTGGCATGCTTTTCCAGCCATTCCAACGGATCCGGCCGGGACATGAGGAACCGGTACAGCGTATCCATCATGTCCGCGATCTGCTTTTCGGTGAACTTGCGTATCAGCGCGTTCAGCTCGTCATCCTCACGGGCCAGCTCGTAAATGCGGTCCAGCACTTCCTGCATGCTTTCCTGATAAAAGGCGGCTCTGGTGCGTTCATCGCACAAACCGAACTGCGGATCGATGCCGCAGTGCTGAAAATGCCTGCGCACCGTTTGCTGGCAAAAGGAATGGATGGTGCTGATCTGCGCTGCAGCCACCAGATCGGCCTGACGCATCAGACGCGGATCGCCCTCGGCAGCCTGCGTAAGGCGGGATTCCAGCCTTTCGCGCATTTCGCCTGCCGCTGCACGTGTGAAAGTAACGATCAGCATTCGGTCGATGCTCAGACCGCCGTGTTCGATCATGCGCACAATGCGCTCCACCAGCACGGCGGTTTTGCCGCTGCCGGCTGCAGCGCTTACCAGCAGTTCGCGGTTCTGGGCGTTGATGGCCTGCTGCTGGGCAGGCGTAAAGTTGACAGCCATGGGGGAATGTGACCTCCTTGAAAAAAAAGGGGGATTAAGCACTAACGGTGCTTGCGTTGTTTTTTTGACGGGGGTTGCGTGCTCAGCTTGATGCAAGCACTGCCGGTGCTTGCGCTGTTCTCTTTGACGGGGCTTACGTGCTCAACTTGATGCAAGCACTGCCGGTGCTTGCGTTGTTCTCTTCCGCTCCGCTCGGGCCAGAGGATCAGGGGGGATTTCGATTTCCCCCCTTAGATCCTCTGGACTCCTGTATCCCCCTTAAAACGACCAGGGGCATGGCCCCTGGACCCCTGTGAGGGCGGGGTGGATTGGGGTATTCGATGGTGGTAGGGCGCGGTTCTCTTCGATGGAGCTTGCGCGCTCAGCTTGTTGC
>JAFYQB010000033.1 GCA_017547285.1 Clostridia bacterium | reverse complement strand
TCCTTACACCGTTTGCCGCCCGGCGAGCCGTCAGGCGAGTAGGCAAACGGTGCATTCTTCGGCGGAAAAGATCGCGTCAGCGAGCTTTTTCGACGGCCTAAGAGCTGCCGCAGCATCACACTGCGGCAGCTCCATTTTCAGGACCCGTTGTTGATTTACTTGGCGCCGAACAGCTCGTTGAGCTCTGCAACAGCAGGATCAACGATGTAGGCGTACTCGGCGATGGTGTTCTTCCAGTTTTCTTCCAGGTCGCCCTCAGCCACGATCAGGTTGGCCAGGATGGACTTGTAGTTGATTTCGGTCATCATGTTCTGGGCGTCGCTGGTGAAGCCGTAGGTAGCACGGTCGATCGGGATGATGCTGCCGTCGACAACCAGTTCGTCCTTGATCTTGTAAACCTTCTTGGAGTACTTGTCGCCCAGCCAGGAGAACTCGGAGACGTTGTTGCTGTCGGCTACGAAGTCGTCGCCGCAGATGGACATCAGGTGGTACAGAGGCCAGCTGGTAACCCACTCAGCGCCGTTGATCTTTTCAACCTTGCCTTCAGCGTCAAACTTCCAGTCAACGTTTTCGAAGCCAACGTTCATGAACAGCTGGATGTTGCGGTCGATGCTGAACTCAACGATATCCATGTAGCGCTGGAAAACAGCGGGATCGATGTCAGCGGAGAAGTAGGCAACGCCCCAGAAGTTGGAGCTTTCGGTGCCGTGATAGTAGCCGTCTTCGCCAACCACAGCGGCAACCCAGATGCAGTCTTCGCTTTATTATGACCAGTCGGAAAGCATGGAAACCTGGATTCAGTCGATGCCTCAGGGCCTGGGATTCAGCCGCGAACTTGCTGCCGGAAAAGAAACCGCGCAGCAGCGCAGGGAGGCGCTTGCTGCGCTATGCGCAGGCTTTGCCTACACGCTTCACCAGCCGCTGGACAAG
The DNA here is from genome assembly GCA_017547285.1 of Clostridia bacterium. GTDB lineage: Bacteria > Bacillota > Clostridia > Christensenellales > Aristaeellaceae > Limiplasma. The sequence continues at coordinate 71,171 of JAFYQB010000033.1, read as the reverse complement.
GTTCAGGCTTATATTGCGCTGCATTGCGATGAAAAACTGACCCTTACCAGCCTTGCCGATGCAATCGGTTTTTCCTCTGCATACCTGTGCGACCTTTTCCGCAAGAAATGCGGCATTCAGCTGTTTTCCTTCATCAAGCAGGTACGGCTTGGCATGGCCTGCCACCTGCTGCGTACCACCAGCCTGCCGGTAAATGTCGTTTAGCAGCGGGTGGGTTATGAGGATAACAGCCATTTCTGCCGCGAATTCAAACATGCCAGGGGCGTTACGCCGAATGCGTATCGCCAAGCTGCGGCGGGTGCTGATCCACAGGAATTCTGACCGAAATCCGGGTATAGTATCCGCTTCGGGTGCTTACCTGCAGGCATTCCGGCCCATAGAGCAGCGTAAGCCTTCGGTATACATTGTTCAAACTGATGTGTTTGTCAACGTATTCGGTGCTTCGCATGGTCTGAAGCACTTCTGTTATCTTTTCATCATCCATTCCGATGCCGTTGTCGGTGATATGGATATTCAGATACGCTCCTTTCCCGTCCGGCCTTGCCTGCAGCACAATGGTTGGACGGGCTTTTTTGGCATAGCCCCGGAATGCGTGCGTGACCGCATTTTCAGCCAGCGGCTGCAGAAGCAGACTGGGCACCAGTATACTTTCCGCCTGTTCATCCACCTGGCGAATGATGCGGTATTTGCCGGGGAAACGGGTTTCGATGATTTCCAGATAGTTGGTCAGATGCCCGAGCTCTTCCGACAGACTGACCATCATGGGCGAATACAGAGAATAGTGGAAGCAGCCGGACAGGTTGGTGATCAGATCCGACAACGGTTCCACCTGATAATAGCGTACCATGCCATTGAGGCATTCCAGCGTATTGAACAGGAAATGGGGATTGATCTGATTGCGGAAAGCCTGCATTTCCATGCGGTTTTTCTGAATCTGCAGCTGATACTGCTGATCCACCATCCGCTTTTCCTGCCGGATGCTTTCGCTGATGCGCTGCGACATGGCGTTGTATGTATCGGTAATCGCCGTCAGTTCCCTTGCGCGGGGGGTGGAAAGGTTTTCACCATAGTTTTTCAGCGCTTCCACCTCCCGGCACAGCTGACGGATCGGCAGGAAAATGGACTGAAGAATCAGCACGACAGAAAGAGAAAGAACGATCGCAGCCAGCGCAATAAATCCCAGCGTCTGTTTTTCCCAGAAGCCGCCGTTCTGAATGAGCGATTCGCGCGGCACCAGATACAGCAGTTTCATTTCCGGTCTGTTCAGCAGCGGATTCTGACGGCAGTAATAGCGAACGCCGTTCAGCGTTACGCACTGCTCCTGGGTTTCAAGAAGTGTGCTCAGTTGTTCCTGACTGAGCGTGCCGGATAAATAGACCGGCTTGTTTTCCATCACAAGCACCGCCAGATGATCCTGCGCTTCTTCGTCTGCGGTCAGCAGTTTGGAGGGATCGTAAATAATGCCGCCCACCATACGGCTGTCTTTGAAGGTGCTTCCGGCATGGATGGGCGAACCGACAAAGAAATACATTCCGTACAGATGGCCGGACGCCATACCGGACAGGCTCTTCCATTCCGTAAAGTATTCCGTGTTTTTGTCCAGCTTTTTTTCAAGTTCCAGCCTGTTTTGCGTTTCTTCAAAGGTGAACAGGTAGCCATCGGCCATATGCACCCTGGAGCGCCCGCCGAGGCTTGCGTATGCGCTGACAATGGAAGGGGAATTGGTGCTGACTGCACGCAGGTAGTTCTGAAAATGCGCATAGGTCTGCACTTTTTCACTTTTGTTGGTTTCCACCAGATACTGCTGCAAAAGGGATGAGTAAGCGATTTCCTTGGTAATGCTGCGCAGCTCATCCAGGTTTTCTTCCACCTGCTGATGTTTCAAATCCACCATGCTTCGGAACGTTGTTTCCGCCATCGTTTCCACGTTGGTGCGGTATACATTCAAATACACAAACAGTACCGCCAGCAAAAATGCCAGCGGAATCAGATAAAACAGCATGACACGCTTGTTGAGTGAATACTGTCTGTTTTTTCCGGACATGAGCCCGGCACCTCCTCATTCTGAAATCTATTGTAATGCAAATGCGGAACAGCTTCAAGCTTGACAGAAAAAAGAGAACAAAATATACTTAATATATATTTATATTTATTTTGAAACGTTCCAAAAACAGAAAGGCGCGGACTGCGATGAAGCCAAAGCAGAACCCAACGATCGGGGAGGGGCTCGCAGCGCAGGTGTATCCGGAAACGCCTTATAATCAGTAAAAGACCTTTTGTGCGGGACAAAAACCGCCTTTTGTTTGAAAGGGCGTCCGGGCGCCGGAGGGGCGTACAGAAGTTTTTCAGAAATTCCGCTGTGATATCTGCCGGGCTCTGAGCTTGAAAATGCCCCGGGTTTATGCCGAGGTAGCCAGAGAAAAAGGCTGTTATTTCTTCAATACGCAGCAGGTTGCATCTCCGGGACTGGCCGACGGCGTGCATATGGAGGCCAAATCCCATATCAGCCTTGGCAAAGCGGTGGCTGAATTGATCAAAAAGGAAGCCTGTTCTTCCATGCAGGGCGCAGCAGACTATGATGGCAGCCGAACCAAGCTGTACATGCGTTTTCAGAAGCAGCTGCCCTCGGCGCAGGGAATGGCTATTCATAACGACCGTGCATACCTTTTGTATGATTCCGGCTGGTGCGCTGTTCATGATCTGAATGAGCGTGACGAACGGCCGCTGGATTTATTCCCGCTTGGCTCCATGAACGAAGGTACGCCCACACAGGATTACCGCAACCATGCCAATCAGGCCATGTTCGGAGCGCTTCATCACGGGGATAATCCCATCCCGCTCCTGTATGTAACCACGGGCAAAGGCATTGGTACGGATCAGGACGGCTTCTTCTACCGCTGCGCAGTAGAAAATATCATTTGCACAACAGATGAAAACGGTGTGGAGCATCACCGTTCCGAAACGCTGCAAACCATCTGCTATCAGCCGGAAGGCATAGAGGACACTTCGTTTGTGCCGCCCTGTTGGGGCTGCCCGGCGTTCTTCCCTGATACGGAAAATGGTTTTCTGTACATTTTCTCCGCGCGTTACCGCACCAAACGCGGTTGTGTTCCCGAAGGCGAACGCAATGCGTTCGTCATCACCAAATTCCCGCTGCCTGCGCTTACAGACGGCTCCATGGTTCGGCTTACGCCAAAACAGATTCTGGATCAGTTTGAGATTCCGTCGGATACCGCCTTTACTCAGGGTGGACTGTTGGCTGGCAATCATTTGATCTATACCTTCGGCTGTCCCAAGCTGGGTTATCCGGATGAAATCATGGTTTTTGACGTGTGCCGGAAAGAACTGACGGCGCACATCCGAAACCTGGATGAAGCCCTTCATGGAGAAGAGCTGGAAAGCTGCGCGATCTACTGCGGCGAGCTGATGCTGAACACCTGCGACGGCGGTATCTATACCCTTTGCGCCTGTCCGAAAGAAAAAGCGTTTTCCGAATAAACGATGGATTGTCCTGCACAGGCAGAAGATCTTCGCTGTATCTATAACAAACGGTTGTTTTCCAGCACCGATCATCTGAAGGAGCGTGCAAGAGCGTTTTGATACAGGATTTATATAGCATTGGTTTAAAGTCACAGTCATTTTTCCCTGCAAATAATTCCCTGTTGTTTTCTGCTTATTATTTACAACGATGAGGTGACACCATGACGGAACGTATTCTTCAGCTGAGAACCTGGCAATTTAACAGGCAGCATCACGCTTTGCGCAAGGAAGACGCAATCACGATTGATTGCTACCGCGATAAAAGCCTCCCGGATCATATGCGCACTGCACTGCGTTTGAAGACGGCGCTGGAGGCTGAAACGCCTGTTTTTGCACCTGGTGAAATTTTTGCCTGTACCCGTACGCAAAAAGAGCTGCCCATGATCTACGATGATCAGGAGTGGGCGGACATCCGCAGCACGCATTACATTCATGAAAGAGGCACCGTTACCAATCTTTCACCGGATTATGGAAAGGTAATTGGTACCGGACTTTTTAAGCTGCGCGAACAGCTTGGAGATTCTTCCTATCATCAGGCAATGCGTATTTCTATTGATGCGGTGCTGGACTTTGCAGCTCGTTATCAGGGCGCAGCAGAAGAGAAGGGCTATGAAGAAATCGCACATATTCTAAAACGGGTTCCGGCATATCCTGCCGCATCCTTCCGTGAGGCTTTGCAATCGCTGCGCATTCTCCACTACGCCATGTGGTGTGAGGGCGATTATCATAACACACTGGGCCGTTTTGACCAGTATATGATGCCGTATTTACAGCATGATCTTGAAAACGGTGTTTTGGATCAGCAAAGCGCCATGGAGCTGCTGGAAGCATTCTTCCTATCCTGCAACCGTGACAGTGATTTGTACTTTGGCATGCAGCAGGGAGACAACGGTCAGAGCGTTGTTTTGGGCGGTATGACGCCAGACGGAAAAAACGGCTATCAGCTGTTAAGTGAAATGTGTCTGAAGGCTTCCGCTGAGCTGAGACTGATTGACCCCAAAATCAATTTGCGTGTTGACAAAAATACCCCTCCTGAGATTTTTCAGTTGGGAACACAGCTGACAAAGCTGGGACTGGGCTTTCCGCAGTACGAGAATGACGACGTGGCCATTCCCGCGTTAATGGCGCTCGGTTACAGCGAGGAGGATGCGCGCAATTACGCCATGGCAGCCTGCTGGGAATTTATCATTCCGGGAAAAGGAATGGAAATTCCAAACATCGGCGCGCTGCCCATCGCCAACATTGTGAATGCTGTAATCCGCGAAAAACTTGCGGATGTACAGTCGATGGATCAATTAATGGAGCATGTGCGTATACGCATGATGGCATATGTGCGCGAAGCGGCACAGACTCACCGCAATTTGTACACCATTCCTTCGCCGTTTATGTCACTCTTTTTTGAGGACTGTCTTGAACAGGCAAAGGATATAACGCTTGGCTGCCGTTACAACAATTTTGGCATGCATGGTACAGGCGTGGCAACAGCAGCGGATATGCTGGCGGCAATTGAAAAGACGGTTCTGCAAGGGGATTTATCAGTTCAAACGCTGTTCAAAGCCCTTGATAACGATTTTTCAGGCTATGAGGAACTGCAGCACCGGCTGCAATACGCTTGTCCGAAGATGGGCAACGACGACGAAGCAGCCGATCAATATGCTCGTATGCTGCTGCATATGTTCGCTGAAGCGGTGCGGGGACAGACGAATGAGCGCGGCGGTATCTACAGGGCCGGAACAGGTTCAGCAATGTATTATATTTGGCATGCCAGTGAACTGGGCGCTACGGCAGATGGCCGCAAGGCAGGCACTCCGCTTCCGGCCAATTATGCGCCTTCGCTGAATATCAAACTGGATGGTCCTGTATCGTTGATTAAATCGTTTGCCAAGCCTGACCTCAGGGAAGTTATCAACGGTGGCCCCCTGACGATCGAATTCTCGGATACTGTTTTTCGAAATGATGAAGCCATTGCAAAGGTAGCTGCTTTGGTCAAGCTCTTCATTGATCTGGGCGGACATCAGCTGCAGCTGAACACGGTCAACCGCGACCAGCTGCTGGATGCGCAGAAGCATCCGGAAGCCTACCGCAATCTGATTGTCCGTGTATGGGGCTGGAGCGGATATTTTGTTGAACTGGACAAGTGCTATCAGGATCATATTATCAGCCGTGCCGAGCTGAGTTTGTAAGGCTATGAACAGCGGAATCGTATTTGATATCAAGGAATTTGCCATCTATGACGGTCCCGGTATTCGCACAACGGTATTTATGAAAGGCTGTCCGCTGCGTTGTCAGTGGTGTCATAACCCGGAAGGACTGTCGAAACAACCTCAATTGCTGTTTAGCCGTGCAGCATGCAGGAACTGCGGAAGCTGCCGCCAGGTATGTGAAAACGAAAAATGTACAGCTTGCGGAAAGTGCGTTTCACATTGTCCTCTTGGCTTGCGCCGCATTGCGGGCACAGCCTGGACGGCGCAAGCTCTGGCGGAGCGGCTTGTGAAAAACAAAGTGGCCTTTGATGCCAGCAACGGCGGGGTAACTTTTTCAGGCGGCGAGCCCCTGCTGCAGTGGGATTTCATCGAGCAGGTCATCGCTTTTCTTCCGGAAATCCATGTTGCTGTTGAAACGTCCGGTTATGCAGATGAAAACCTGTTTTTGCGTATGCAAAACGCCGTTCGATTGGTGATGATGGATATAAAACTGGCAGACAACACGAAGCATAAACGGTACACCGGTGTTGAAAATGTGCGTATTCTTCAAAACCTGAATCTGCTGAAGCTTGGAAACACACCCTACATCATACGAATCCCACTGATTCCCGGCGTCAATGACGATGCGGAAAATTTGGAAAACACGGCAGCTTTGCTTGAAAATCCAGGGCCGCTTGTGCGCGTAGAGCTTCTTCCCTACCATCAAACAGCAGGAGCCAAATACGAGATGATCGGAATGAATTATCGCCCGGATTTTCATACAGACCTGGCGCCTCAAATCATTCTGGAACCTTTCCAAAACCGAAATTTTCCTGTGATGGTTTTGTAGCTTTCTTCTCTTCACACAATGCCAAAGCCCCTGAAACCTTTATGGCTTCAGGGGCTTTGGCATTGTGTTTGTCGTTAAGGGCGTCTCATGCTTTGCCTGCAGAAATTCCCTTTTCCTTGATGATTTTCATTTCAAAGGGGGACAAATGGCACGGTTCGCCAAATAGAGTGAAATCCTTCCCGGTGCGATCGTTGTTGAAAATAAAGTACGCATTTATGCTGCAGCCGGAACGCTTTGTGATCTCTACACGTGCAGGAAGATCCGATATAAACGGAATTTCATTCTGCGCAAGGATCTGGCGAATCAGATAATGATACAGCATCTGCGAACCGACAGTAGCAATGTAATAGACTTTTCCTTCTCCATAACGATTGCATGTGATGGCAGGCGTTCCTTTGAAATATTCTCCACCGTATACAGCCATTACCTCTGCCGTATCCTGTGTGAACTTATGTTTCCGTTTTTTACATTAGAGATGTTAGATGGTCAGAGTTGCGCTGTTGCTCAGGTCTTCCTTGGTCATCTTGAAGGTGTGAACAGAGGACTTTTCGTTGGCGTGGACGGTCAGTTCATAATCGCCGTGGAAGCCGCGCAGGGTGGCATAGCCGTCCTCATCGGTCACGATCTGGGTGTTGGTCATCCAGTCTTCGCGGATCAGCTTCTTGAGGGTCTTGAAACCGGGCTTTTCGCTCATGTCAAAGCGCAGCAGACCGCCGTAGTAGTAGTTCTCGCCGCAGGTCATGTCGCCAGGCTCGGCACGGTAAGCGTAGCCGTCGGGCAGATTCCAGTAGATGATCGCTTCCATATTCTTCTGGGCGAAGAACATGGAGTAGACGTTCTTGAGCAGTTCGGCCTGGATGGCTTCGTCCTCTTCCTCCCAGCTGTAGGCGGGAATGGTCATCTCGGTGATCTGCAGGGGCAGGTTCAGCTCGCTCAGCTTGTCCAGGATGGCGAATACATACTCAGGCGCATAGCGGCCGTCGGGCTTGGCGAAGGACTTGACTTCGTCCTCGCGCTTCACGAAGGAGTGATACTGCAGGCCGATGCCGTGCACGGGCGCGCCGTCCCTGAGCAGCTTTTCCACCTGCTGATAGTAGGGGTTGCGGTTGGTCAGCGCGTTGGGGCTGCTCCACTGGATGCCGGCTTCGTTGATGATCAGCTCGTTGCCGGGGAAGTACTTCTGAGCCTCGCGGAAGGACCAGTCGCAGAAATCATCTTCCCAGAAGAAGGGAGTGCCGCGGCCGTTGACGTTGCTGAGGCAATAGGTTTCATTGGTGACTTCGATCATGGGGATCAGCTTGGCATAGCGCTCGCCGATTTCGCGGAAACGCTTGATCAGCAGCTCCTTATGCTCCTTGATGCTGCGGCCGCGTGCCCACTGGGGGGTGAACTGATCGTAGTTCAGGCAGTGCAGCTTGGGCTCGATGCCGTTTTCAAGGCAATAGTCCACGCACAGGTCGGTAGCAGGACGGCGGTAGACCTTGGGGCTGTCCTTGGCAAAACGGGGCTTGCCTTCTTCGGGCTCCAGATCCATCCAGTAGAAGGGAATGGTGCCCAGGTTGAACAGTTCGGGGAACTTCTTCTTGTAGATCTCGTTCTTTTCGGGGGTTTCCAGCTCGTCGATCATAAAGGTGTTGGCGCCGAACTTGAAATCCTGCTTGGTTTCCTTGGCGTCGATCACAGCGCCCTTTACGGGATCGCCGTTTTCATCCACCACGCGGATGCGAGCGCTGCCCTTGCGATACAGTTCGATGCCGCTGGTTACGCGGGCGTTCAGATAATCCTTTTGCTCCTCAAAATACTTAAGCACCTGCTTGGCTCTTTCGCTCATGAAAATAACCTCCCTTAAGATATCCACTTTTCCGCAATGCCGCATACAGCCAACAAGCCATATGCATCTGATTGTTCATAATATATCACAGCCTGCAGCACAAGTAAACTGTCAAACCGGTACAATAGGTTGACAAAACGAAACTGGCAGGAATATAATCGAAACAAACAAGGCGGTGATCGATTTGATTTTCGAGAGGGATAATATCGGCTTTTCGATTCTGGATGTATTGGAGCTGCATCAGGAAAACCGGAAATATACCAATCAGGGGCGGCCTTTCAGTGCGCTCTCTTTTCGTTATGATTCGGATACACAGGTCGAATGCGGAGGCAAGGTATATGATGTAAGCCATACGCTGTGCCATTTTCCGGCGCATATGCCCTATAACCGGATCACCAGAAGGGATAACCTGATCGTGATCCACTTTGAAAGCCATACGTATTTTTCCAATCAGCTGGAAATGTTTGTACCCAGGCATCCCGAAGCCTATGAGCAGCTGTTCCGGCAGGCGCTGAACTGCTGGAACGCCCGCCAGACCGGCTATCGGTTGCAGACGGCTGCCATTCTGTATCAGATTTTTGCACTGGCGCATGAGGAAAACAAGGTGTATAAAACAGTACATCCTTTGGTGGAAAAATCGATGCAACTGATGGAAAACAACTATCTTCGAAAAGATTTTTATATTGCCGATCTGGCGCGCGAGCTGCATATCAGCGAGGTTTATTTGCGGCGGCTGTTTATGAAGGAAAACGGCGTTTCTCCCAAACAGTACCTTTTGCAGAAACGGATCCAGAAAGCCGTTTCGCTGCTGAGAACGGATTATTTCAGCATTGCAGATGTTGCAGAGCAATCCGGCTTTAACGATCCCAAATATTTTTCTGTGGTGTTTAAAAAAATGATGGACACCTCCCCATCGGAATATTCCTATCACTTTCAGTTGAATGATTTTTGAAAAAAGACGATTTTTGATGGATTGAAGAGGGTTTTTGATGACTATATTGAAAAAGGTTTTATAATGGAATCAAAAACAGACATCGAAATAAAGGAGGCTGGCCCATGCAATACGGACTTCGCACCAACATTCACCTGGATACGTGGCGTACTTTTCTGCCGGAGCTGATCCGGTTTTGCCATGAAGCGCACATTGACGAAGTGCTTCTGAGCGAGGAAAGCTATGCCATTGCCACGGTTGTACAGAGTGAGGAATATTTCCATCGCATTGCGGATGCGTACTGTGAAATCGTTCCACTTTTGAAGGCGGAAGGCCTGATTCCTTCCATGTACATCAAAGTCAGCATGGGACATTATGAGGGAACGGTGGAGGGCATGCCTTCCTTCTCCAAATTTGTGGGGCATGATCTGAAGGCCTCGCCTGCCGCGCCGTGCGGCATGGATCCCGAATGGCAGGCATATATCACCCGCGTATGCGCCGATTGCGCACGCGCCGGTTTTGCCCGCATTTATCTGGATGATGATTTCCGCTCGGACAACCACTATCAGGGCCGGGCAGGATGCTTCTGTGATCTGCATGTGAAAGCAACGTCCGAGCGCTGCGGTGTGGCCCTCACGCCGGAAAGCCTGCGCAATCATGTGTGCGGAAACAGCGAAGAGGATCTGCGGATCCGTCAGGCATGGATGGATGTAAACTTTGAAAACCAGCTGCAGACCGGCCGGGTGGTGGAAGCTGCTGTGCATGCCGTGGACCCCGATGTGCAGCTTGGCTTGATGTGCTGTTCCAATGCGTCCAGCAGCTATCAGGGCCGTGATCTGCCCAAACTTCTGCAGACCTTTGCAGGCGAAAACAAGACCATGCTTGCCCGTCCTGCCGGCGGCGCGTATTCGGATACGCTGCTGAGCGGCGTGTGTTCCATGTACCTGGGCACGGCGCGTTCGCTGGCGGAAATTCCCGGCGAGCTGTTTGCAGTAAGCGAAGTGGACTCCTATCCGCGCACGGTAATGAGCAAGAGCGTACGCCAGACCGACCTGCATATCCAGCTGCATGCGCTGGCCGGATGCGGACAGGCCACGCTGAACCTGTTCGATCATTTTGAAACGCCTTTTCTGTACTGCCAGGAATACAGCGATATGCTGCGCGACCGCCGCGCGCTCTACGATCAGGTGCAGGAACTCAAAAAGGGCCGTCAGCCCAAAGGCGTTCATTTCCTGTGGGACTGGGCCATTTCAAGAAACATCGAAAACCGTACCGGAAGTGTGCAGGGGTTGTACCCGCACTCCACCATTGCCGATCCTTCCGGCGTAATGGCGCGCATGGGCGTGCCGGTGGCTTTTGGCGAGGGCAATATCAACTTTGTGGACGGCGACGTGGTGAACTGCCTGACGGATGAAGACATCAGCCGTCTGCTTTCCAAACCGCTGCTGCTGGATATGTTTGCGGCAATCAAGCTGTGCGAGCGCGGCTTTGGCAGTGAGATCGGTCTTGAGAATCCGCGCCGGCTGGATGTGGCGTGCTATGAATGCTTTGACGTGGATGGCTTTGACGGCAATTGCCATGGTCAGTATGTAGCGGCCTATGGCCGCAACGTGCACGATGAACGCAATCAGCCCGTGCTGTTTGACGCCATGGAGGGCGCATTTGCAGCCTCCCATTTCATCGGCTGTGACAAGGTTCCTTTTGCACCGGCTGTCTATTTGTATGAAAACAGCCGCGGCGCCCGTGTATGCACCTTTGCCTCCGCCATCGTGCCGGACCGCAACTGGCTGTACAAATGCCGTGCGGGGCAGGTGCGCGCCATCGTAAAATGGCTGATGAAGGGCGAAGAAACGTGGACGGTGGAAGGCGGTCTGAACGTAATGCCCATCGTGCTGGCGGGCAAGGAAGATACAGTGGTGGCCTTGCTCAATCCTTCACTGGATGATGCGCACAGCATCCGGCTGGATGCCAGCGGCAGCGTGACCAGCGCCCTGACCGGCGGGAAAGCGGAGCCGGTCGATGTTCCTGCCATGTCGATTGCCTATCTGAAAGTCAAGTAAACAAACACCCCGTGTTTCCTGCAGAGGAAACACGGGGGTCCTATGGTTTACAGCGCATCCAGCGCCTGATCAACCTGCCGGGCGATCTGCTTCATGCCCAGAACATCGGGATGGCCGCTTTGCTTGCTGATATCGTGCAGGCAGAGAACCGGTACGCCGTAATGTTCGCAGGCTGCGATCAGCCCGTCAGCGATCTCTTTGCGCAGTTCGGTGTTCAGCATAAACAGGATGGCGGCATCGGGATTGTGGGTTGTAATGTAATCCAGCATATAGCAGGCTGCGGGCAGAACCTGCAAAAGGGTTTCATCCGTCCATCCTTCAAACTGCAGTTCACCTGCTTCGTTGCCGATCCAGCTGTCGTTGGTGCCGCCCATGATCAGAACCAATTCCGGCTTTTCGCCCATCACGCCCTCGGGGCCAAGCACGCGCTTCATGCGGCTGATAAAAGCATCCTTGGGGGTATGCACCTCGCGCACACGGGTGGAGATGGTGGTGCCGGAGGAGCTTTCGTTGCACAACAGGTGAAGGCCGCGCATGTGAATCAGCTGCTTCCACCAGGTCATTTCCACATCGGTTACATCGGGCACGGCTTCCAGACGGGGATAAAAGATGGAATTCCCTTCCGGAATATGTCCGGCAAAGGTGGTATAGCTGTCTCCAAGCAGCACAAGGCTGCAGTTGCGGGTGATGCTCATGGCGGATGCCTCCATAAAGTTTGTTGAATGGAGGATTCGACATTCCAAAGTTCAATTCCTCTTGCAGAAGGATTCACCGCAGGAAAGCACGAATGTAAACAGAAACAGGATGCTGAAAAAACAGATATTTTTGATACGCTGCGGTTTTATGCCGCGCTTGAAAGAAAGGAAGCGGAAATTTGATTCTGCAGAGCAATGAAATAGTATCCAACTACACCGATCTGCCCATGCTCAAAGCGTATCATTCCATGCGCGAGCCTTTCCGCCGGGAAAATACGGAGCACCGCCACGGCGCGTTTGAAATCAGCATTGTGGTCAAAGGGCACGGCGTGTACCGCGTTGGAGAAAAGGTATACCGCTTTGAACCGCAGGATGTATTCCTGTTTTCCACCAACGAAGCGCACTGCATTACGGAAGCAGTGGATGAACTGCAGATATTCAACCTTCAGTTCGAGCCGCGTTTTATCTGGGGACCGGGGCACGATACCTTTGATCTTCGCTATCTGGATGTGTTTTTTCACAGGAATGAGCTTTTCAGCCATCAGCTGCAGCATGATGATCCGCGCGCGGAGGAAATCCGCTTCGCACTTTTCCAAATCAACCGGGAGGTCCTGCATAAAGAGAACTTTTATGATATGATGGTTAAAAATATGCTGCTGGTTGCGCTGGTGCTGATCCGCCGAAACTATGCGCTGTGGTTTGAAGATAATTCCGGCATACAGAAAGCGCAGCTGCTCCAGCAGCTGCGTACGGTGATGCAGTATATTGATGATAATCTGTGCTCTGATCTGAAGTTGGAGGACCTGGCAGACACCGCACACATGAGCCGCTCTCACTTTTCTGCGCTTTTTAAACAGCTGAACGGCCTTTCACCCTGGGAATATATCGTTTCACGCAGAATAAGCCACGCTGCCAATCTGCTGCGCACCACCTCGCTGCCGATTACAAGCATTGCCGTGGACTGCGGCTTTAACACAACTGCCAATTTTAATTATGCATTCCGCAGGCAGACCAACAAAACGCCTACCCAATACCGCAAAGAAGTACAGCCCTGACCGTACGAAGGAGGAATTGCTGTGAGTTACTTTGTTCAGTTTTTGCTCCTTGCTGGAATTTCCGTTCTGGGGTGTGTAAAGGTTTCATTGCAGGGAAGCATGAGCCGCCGCTACGTTCGCTGCACACAGGATGGCGTATGGTTCAACGGTATGCTGTTTGCAGCCATCGCCTGCTGCATGTGCCTGATCTTTCCGCTGGCAAAGCCGGATCTGTCCACCGTGCTGCATGCCGCAGCAGCGGGCGTTTGCGTGGTGCTGTTCCAGACTTGCTATGCACTTGCGCTGGCAAGCGGCCCGGTATCGCTTACTACGCTGATCGTTAATTTCAGCGTGCTGCTGGTTGCCGGTTTTGGCATGGCGATGTATGGCGACAGGCTGTATGCAACGCAGATTGCGGGCATTGCAGCACTGGTGGTATCCATGTTTTTAAGCGTGGAAAAGAAAGAAAATGAAAAAAAGCGTCAGGGCAGATGGCTGCTGCTGGTGCTTCTTGCCATGACAGGCGACAGCGGCATTGGCTTTGTGCAGCGTATGTTCAGCGTTACGCCGGGTGCAGCGACACCCCATATGGATATCACCTTTTCAGCGATCATGTATGTGATCGCTTCGCTGCTGGCTTTTGCGTTCTATTTCTGCAATACACGCTGCGGTCTGCGCAGCAAAAGCAGCATGGGTTTTGATTGGCATGTGCTTTTGTATGTAGCGGCGATTGCTGCGGTGCTCAGCGTTTACCAGAAGGGCATGATGCTCAGTGTTGCCAATATCGAAGGAACATTTCTGCATCCCACACATTCAGGACTCATGTCGCTGATTATGACAGCCATCGGCCTTCTGTTCTTCCATGACCGGCTTTCTTCCCGGCAGCGCTGGGGAGTCGCGTTTGGCATCCTGTGTGTTGTGCTTATGAACGTGCGGCTCGGGCCTGCCGTTTAATGCTTTTGTTTTGGATGATTTTTGAAATTTTTTGGTGTATATTTATCGCATCGGAAAGGCGGCGCGATTATAATATATGTAGATGGAAAGGTTTGCTATTTGCCAAATGACGCATGAACAAAGGAGGAACCATCCATGAATCTTCAGCCTGATCGTTTGACTCCCCTTACAGCCCAGGAACGCGCTGAACTGAAAATCACGGATATGCGCTTCTGCGACATCGATACCATGCCCAAGCGCTGCACCCTCATCAAGGTATACACCAATGCCGGCATTGTCGGTTACGGCGAAGTGCGCGACGCCGCCACCAAAACCTATGCCGCCATGCTCAAGAGCCGCCTGCTGGGCGAAAATCCGCTGAATGTGGATAAGCTGTTCCGCCGCGTCAAGCAGTTCGGCCATCACTCCCGTCAGGGCGGCGGCGTAAGCGGCGTGGAAGTTGCCCTGTGGGATATCGCGGGCAAGGCCTGGGGTGTTCCCTGCTGGCAGCTGCTGGGCGGCAAGTTCCGCGACAAGATCCGCGTATACTGCGATACCGACGTGGACGGCAAGCACACCGGCCACGACATGGGTCTGGCCCTTAAGCGCCGCATGGACATGGGCTTCACCTTCCTCAAGATGGACCTGGGCATCGGCCTGCTGATCAACGAGCCCGGCACGCTCACCGCGCCCCTTGGCTTCCTGGAAGAGATGAAGACTTATGGCAAGCACTCCGTCAACGCGCCCCACGGCTCCATGGAAATTTCCCAGATGAGCCACAAGGCTTATGAAATCAACACGGTCGGTCATCCCTTCACCGGCATCCGCATCACCGAAAAGGGTCTGGATCTGCTGGAAAACTATGTGAAGGAATGCCGCGAAGTGATCGGCTACGATGTGCCTCTGGCGGTTGACCACTTCGGCCACATCTGCGTGGAGGACACCATCCGCTTTGCCAAGCGTATGGAGCCCTACAACCTGGCCTGGATCGAGGATGTAGCCCCCTGGCACTACACCGATCACTATGTACGTCTGCGCAACTCCACCACCATGCCTATCTGCACCGGTGAGGACATTTACTGCAAGGAAGGCTTTGAAAAGCTGATGAAGGCCGGCGGCGTGAGCGTCATCCACCCCGACGTGCTGACGGCCGGCGGTATGCTGGAAACCAAGAAGATCGGCGATCTGGCCTATGAATACGGCGTGATGACCGCTCTGCACATGGCCGAAAGTCCCATCGGCGCGATGGCTGCCGTGCACGTAGCCGCCGCTCTGCCTCAGGTGATCGCCATGGAGTTCCACTCTGCGGATGTGCCCTACTGGCAGGATATCGTGAACGGTCTGCCCAAGCCCCTCATTCAGGAGGGCTTCATCACCGTGCCGGATGCTCCCGGTCTGGGCATTGAATCCCTCAACGAAGAATTCATCAGCACGCTGATCTGCAAGAACATCCCCGGTCAGTGGGAAGAGACCAGCCAGTGGGATGGCGACATCTGCAACGACCGTCTCTGGAGCTAAGGAAAGGGGAGGAACCTCCATGCGATTCTATACCGGTTCCTACACCCGCATGGGCGGCCCCGGCGTAGGTGTATGCCGCTGGGAAAACGGCCAGCTTTCCATGGTCAATGCGTACCATGATCTGAACGATACAACCTATGTGATCCTGTCCGGCGATCAGCGCACGCTGTATGCAGTGGGCAGCCTGCCCGAAACAGGAGAGAGTGCCGCAGCCAGCTACCGCGCTGCGGGCGACAGCCTGGAGCTGCTCTCCATCAGTGCGGCGGCGGGCAAGGCGGCCTGCCATCAGGCGGAAAGCGCCGACGGACGCTTCCTCTATGTGGCCAACTACCTGACCGGCTCCGTGGCCGTATTCCCCGTGGAAAACGGCGTGCTGGGCCAGCGTATTCAGCTGGTGGAGCACACCGGCTGCGGCCCCAACGAAGCGCGTCAGGAGTGTGCGCACATTCACCAGTGCGTATTCCGTCCCGGAACGAACGAGCTGTTTGTTTGTGACCTTGGCATCGACAAGGTCGTGGTCTACGGCCAGAACCCCGGAACCGGCCTGCTTTCTCTGAAAGAAGAGATCACAATGCCCGGCGGCATGGGTCCGCGCCATCTGGTATTCGCAGATGCCGATCACTTCTATGTGACCGGAGAACTGGACAACGTGGTTCGCTATGTGGTGAACGACGGCGGATGGAAGATTATCGGCGAAATGTCCTCGCTGCCTGCTGACTGGACTGGCGAAAACACCAGCGCGGCCATCCGCCTGCACGAAGGCGCGCTGTGGGTCAGCAACCGCGGCCATGACAGCCTGTGCAAAATGGATCTTGATGAAAAAGGCCATATGGTCAGCGCTGCCTGGACGCTGACCGGCGGAAAAATCCCGCGTGATTTTGATTTCGTACCCGGCGGCATACTGTTCGCCCATCAGGCCGGAGGCGGCGTGATGGCGTCTGCCGGCGCGTCCATCCCCATGGACGGCGCGGTATGTATCTGCCTTGACCGAACGACCGTATAAAGGAGGAAAAAATATGATTTTTTACACTCGTGAAGAAGTCATCGCCATGACTCCCCTTTGGAAGGGCGAACGTTTTGAGGACGGCCGTCCCAAGGTAGCCGACCGCTATCTGGATGCGCTGTATTCCATGACGCTGGAAGAACTGTGGAAGCCCATCTTCGTGCAGGGTTATGAGAACAACTTTGTGGCCATCAAGCCCCTGCATCCCGAATTCAAGGAAGACGGCTCCGTAAATCGCAAGATGATCGGCCGCGCCGTAACCGCCATGTATGCGCCCACCCGTCCCGACTATGCGCAGGCCCAGTTTGCAGCCGCTGCGGACAAGGGCTGGACCGGCACCCCCAACCAGTGGGTGGTGGACCATCTGCAGCCCCGCGACGTGATGGTTGTGGATATGTATGACAAGATCTACAAGGGCACCTTCCTGGGCGGCAACCTGACCACGGCGCTTCGCAACAAGACCGGCACCGGCGGTGCCGTCATCTGGGGCGGCATCCGCGATATCGAGCAGATGCACAAGGTTCCCGATGTTCAGGTGTACTACCGCGGCATCGATCCCACCCCCATTCGTGATTTTGCCATGACCGGCTACAACACCCCCGTGCGCATCGGTGATGGCCGCGAGGCTGCCATCTGCCTGCCCGGTGACGTGGTGTACGGCTGCTCCGGCGGCGTGCTGTTCATTCCTCCGCACCTGGTGGAAGAAGTGGTGGACGGCGGCGCCAAGACGCAGGTAAAGGACCTGTTCGGCTTTGAGATGATCACCCTGAACAAGTTCACCACCGCCCAGATCGACAAGAACACCTGGACGGAAGAAATGCTGGACCTGCTGATGGAGTTCATCAAGACCGATGAGCGCGCAGCGGAATACCGCAATCTGGACTGGAGCAAGGAATACGATCTGGCGCGCAACGGCGATCCCAATGATACGCAGAGTGCGCTGTAAGCAGGAGGCAGTTTTATGGAAAAGCTGTTGCTGGAAGGCAAAAAAGCCCTTGTAACCGGCGCAAGCCGCGGCATTGGCAGCGCGATCGCGCTGGAACTGGCCCGCGTGGGCGCGGATGTGGTGGTTCATTATGCGGGCAACGCAACTGCAGCCCAGAATATTTGCGATCAGATTCGCGCCATGGGCCGCGAAAGCAGCATTGTGCAGTCTGATCTTTCTGATCCGCACGCCTGCGAAGGTCTGATCGAAAAGATCGGCCCGGTGGATATTCTGGTGCTCAACGCCTCCGTGCAGATCAAGAAACCCTGGGAAACCATCACGGATGAGGACTTTGAGATTCAGGTAAACTGCAACCTGCGCTCCTCCATGAAGCTCATCCAGCAGGCCGTGCCCTTCATGCGCGAAAAGAAGTGGGGCCGCATCGTAACCATCGGCAGCGTGCAGGAAGCCAAGCCGCATCCCGACATGCTGGTGTACTCCGCGACCAAGGCGGCGCAGACCATGATGGTCAAGTCGCTGGCGGTGCAGGTGGCCAAGGATGGCATTACCATCAACAATGTGGCGCCCGGCGTCATCTACACCGACCGCAATGTGGAAGCCCTCAGCGATCCGGAGTACGCCCAGAAGGTGCGCGACCTGATCCCCGTTGGCTTCTACGGTGAAAAGGAAGACTGCGCCTACATCGTTCGCCTGCTGTGCAGCGACGAAGGCCGCTACATCACCGGTCAGAACTACTATGTGGATGGCGGCAAGAGCCTGTAACCATCCAAAACATATGCATCCAGCTGTTTTAAGCGGCTGGATGTTCTTTTTATTGAAGAAGAAAATCAAAATACCAGCGTGATGTGAAGCATATAAGGTTCTTCCTGCAAACCCAAGCTATTTGTTAAAAAGATGTTTTGTTTGACCAAAAAAGACGATTTTTGAACAAAATAGTTATATTTTTGAATATAGTTTACTTGCAAG
The DNA here is from genome assembly GCA_017547285.1 of Clostridia bacterium. Lineage (GTDB taxonomy): Bacteria > Bacillota > Clostridia > Christensenellales > Aristaeellaceae > Limiplasma. Next base: position 52,681 of record JAFYQB010000033.1, on the reverse strand, counting down.
CTTCCTTTATAAATGCTATAATAATTGCAATAAAACATGGCGTGAGTCCATGCAAAAATTCATAAGGAGGAACAAACATGAAGAAGTTCCTGGTAACCCTGTTGGCGCTGATCATGCTGGCTTCCAATGCTTTCGCACTGGAAATCGCAGCTCCCGGCACCCTGCCCCTGGTTGATGAACCCGTGCAGCTGACCATGATGATTCAGAAGCACGCGATGGTCACCGACTACACCGACAACTACCTGACCAAGCTGATCAAGGAAGTGACCGGTGTTGAACTGGTCATCGAAACCCTGCCCACCGACGGCTCCGAAGCCAAGCAGAAGTTCAGCCTGATGGTCGCCGGCGGCCAGAAGCTGCCCGACATTCTGGTTCTGAGCCTGAACGACACCGAAAAGCTGGATTACGGCTCTTCCGGTTACTTCCTGCCCATGAACGATTGGCTGGAGAACGACGCTTACTACTGGAATCTGGCCATGGATACCTATGCTGCCGATGAAAAGGAACTGGTTCTGAAGTATGCCACTTCCGCCGACGGCAACATCTACGGCTATCCTTCCTACTACTCCGACCCCGGCGACAACTCCGCTCTGGGTATGTGGATCAACAAGACCTGGTGCGATAACCTGGGTCTGGAAATCCCCACCACCACCGAAGAACTGTACAACGTGCTGAAGGCTTTCAAGGAAAATGACGCCAACGGCAACGGCGATGTCAACGACGAAATCCCCCTGATCGGCCATGCCGGTTGGATGGGCGACGTACGCACCCAGCTGATGAACGCTTTCATCTATGACGCTTGGAGCGGCGATTTCGGCTGGCAGCTGAACGTGAACGACGGCATTCTGTCCGCTCCTTTCGTTACCGAAGAGTGGCACGAAGGTCTGCGCTACCTGGCCAAGCTGTACGCTGAAGGCCTGCTGAGCCCCCTGAGCTTCTCTCAGTCTCAGAACGAGCTGAAGGCTATCCTGTCTGCCCCCAACGATCAGGCTACTCTGGTTGGCGCTTTCGTTGGCCATCCCTCTCCCCTGTTCGGTTCTGACGGTTCCGTTGACCGCGTACAGGAGTACGTTGCTGTTCCCGCTATGGTTGGTCCCGAAGGCGTGCAGTGGTCTCCCTACAAGCTGGCCAAGCCCACCTGCAAGACCTACATCACCGCTGACTGCGAGAATCCTGAACTGGCTTTCCGCGTTCTGGACGCCATCGCCCGTGAGGATCTGTCTCTGACCATGCGCTACGGCGAGCAGAACATTGACTGGGAATACACCACCGAAGGTGAAATCCGTCATAAGTACCTGGAAGGCTTCACCGCCATCTATGGTCAGCCCGCTACCAGCCGTACCCCCTGGACCACCGAGAACGCCATCATCTGGAACGACAACTCCTTCAACATGCTGCCTCCGAAACTGTTCGCCGGTCTGGCTGGCGAGCCCTATCCCGAAGGCAACCGCCGCTACCAGATGGATACCCTGTGGTACTCCTCTGTGCCGCTGCGTCACTCCAAGCATCCTGAAAACCTGGCCTTCGGCCTGATCAAGACTCAGGATGAAATCGATCTGGTTGCTGATATCGAAACCAGCCTGCAGAGCTACGTTAACGAAGCCATGTCCAACTTCATCCTTGGCAACAAGAACGTTGAGACTGACTGGGACGCCTACCTGACCGAACTGAACGCCATCGGTCTGGACGTTTACGTTGAGACCATGCAGGGCGCCTACGACCGTATGTTCAAGTAATTCTTTCATAACCTCGGGCGGAGGGAAGACCTCTTTCCTCCGCCCCTTTCTATTAAGTAATAGGGGTGGTGGCTCCATGACCAACACTGTATCTCCGACAAAGAAATTTCTGCGCAACTGTGCTAAGCGCTGGCAGCTGTTTCTTTTTTTGGTCCCTGCGGTTGTTTACATTCTGATTTTTGCTTACTACCCCATGTTTGGCGTACAGATCGCTTTCCGCAACTATCAGCCCCGCGCTGGCATCTGGAACAGCCCGTGGGTAGGCCTCAAACACTTTACCAAGTTCTTCAATTCCTATCAGTTTGGCCGCGTACTCTCGAATACGCTGATCATCTCCTTCTACAGCCTGTTCATGAACTTCCCGCTTTCCATCATCATGGCGCTGTGCATTAACACCGTGCGCAATGCCAAGTTCAAAAAGATGGTGCAGACCATCACCTACATGCCGCACTTCATCTCCGTGGTAGTTCTGGTTGGTATGATCACCCAAATGTTCAACCCGGTTATGGGTATGTATGGCACCGTATACCGATTGTTTGGCGGTGAGGGTTATCCTCAGGATATTCTGACCAATGCCGGCGCGTTCCGTCACATGTATGTGTGGAGCGGCATCTGGCAGAACCTTGGCTGGAATACCATCATCTATATTTCCGCCCTGTCCAGCGTTGACCCCGAGCTGCATGAAGCAGCGGAGATCGACGGCGCTTCCCGCCTGAAGCGCATCATCTACATCGACTTCCCTGTTCTGATCCCCACCGCTGCGATCATGCTGATCATGAACGCCGGTTCCATCATGAACGTAGGTTTCGAAAAGACCTACCTGATGCAGAACAGCACCAACCTGATTGCTTCCGAGGTCATTTCGACCTACGTCTACAAGACCGGTATGAGCCGCGGCACCACGCAGTTCTCCTATGCTTCTGCCATTGGCCTGTTCAACTCTGCTGTGAACTGCTGCATGCTGGTCATTTTCAACACCCTGTCCAACAAGCTGTCCCGTGGCAGCATGGGTCTATTCTAAAGAAAGGAGGAGCATAGACCATGAGCGCCATCAAGCTGAGCAAGCAGGAAATCAAAAAGCGCCGCATCAAGGATCCCACAGAAGATAAGATTCTGTATGCGGTTGTTGGAACCATCCTGACCCTGTTTACCATTGTTGTTCTCTATCCGCTGATTTACGTGGTATCCTCCTCCTTCTCCAGCGGCACTGCCGTAAGTACCGGCCGTGTGCTGCTGTGGCCTGTGGAACCCACGCTGGAAGGCTACCGCACCGTGTTTGCTCATAAGCACATCATTTCTGCTTATTCCAACACCATCTTCTACACGGTTGTTGGTACGATTATCAACCTTGCCATCACCCTTACCTGTGCCTACCCGCTGGCACGCCGCGATTTCCCCATGCGCCGTTTCTTCAGCCTGCTGTTCCTGTTCACCATGTACTTTGGCGGCGGTCTGATTCCCACCTACATCCTCATGAGCAAGATCGGCTTTGTAAACTCCCGCTGGGTCATGCTGATCCCCGGTGCTCTGAGCGTGTACAACATGATTCTGGTGCGCACCTACATGAGCTCCTCCATTCCCGGAGAACTGCTGGAAGCCAGCCAGATCGACGGCTGCAGCGACGCAGGATTCTTCTTCAAGATTCTGCTGCCGCTGTCCAAGCCCATCATCGCTGTTATCACCCTGTACTACGCCGTAGGCCACTGGAACGCCTACTTCAACGCCATGATCTACCTCAATGACGTTGACAAGTACCCCCTGCAGCTGATCCTGCGTGAGATCCTGCTGGCCAGCCAGATCTCTCTGGACGACATGGTCGACGTTGAAGCCATGGTTGCCAAGCAGGGCCTGGCCGACATCCTCAAGTACGCCTTGATCGTGGTCGCCACCGCGCCCATCCTGTGCGTATATCCCTTCATCCAGCGCTACTTCATCAAGGGCGTTATGATCGGTTCTGTGAAGGGTTGATTCAAAACAACATACTGGCGGATCACCGCCGTCAAGGCAGGGTTTACGCCCTGCCTTATTTGTACCATTAGCAAAGGAGCGTTTGTTATGATAAATCGTTTTGAGCGTGTTCAGCAGGTCATCAGCAGAGCCATCCAGCAGGAAATCTTTCCCGGCGCCGTGGTGGAAATCGGCGATGTGCACGGCCCTCTCTGGCGCTATGCCGAGGGCATGCGGCAGGTAAAGCCGGAGCTGCTGCCCGTGAATGAAGAAACCATTTTTGATATGGCTTCCGTTAGCAAAATTTTTTCCGTTACGATGATTGCTCTGACCATGATCGAGGAAGGCATCCTTTCTCCCACCGATCATCTGGGCCTTTTCTGGGACAGTTTGCCGGAAAAATCCGCCAAAATGACGGTTCGTCAGCTGCTGAGCCATTGCAGCGGTCTGCCGGGCGGCAAATCCATTGTGGGTTTCCCCAAGGATACCATTGCAGAGGCCATTCTCAAATCGGAGGACGTGCTGTACGGCAACGGCTCCTATGAGGCAGAAACGCAGGTTTCCTACGCCTGCCTTGGCTTTATCGTGCTGGGCGAACTGCTGGAAAAGCTGGGCGGCAAGTCACTGGATGTGCTGGCCCAAGAGCGCGTGTTTGATCCTCTGGGCATGAAAAACACCGGTTACGCACCCGTGGGCGATAACATCGCAGCGACCAGCCTGACCGAGCCGGTGAAGGGCATTGTGAACGATTACAACGCGCGCTATCTGGGCCGTCCGGTGGGCAACGCGGGCGTGTTCTCCACCATCGAAGACTGCGGTAAATTCGCCCGCATGCTGCTGCGCGGCGGCGAACCAATCGTATCCGCACCCACGCTGGCTGCGGCCAATCAGAACCTGACGCCCTTCAGCAATATGCAGCGCGGACTGGGCTTCTATCGTTCCGCCCAGCGCGGTCAAACCGTATGTGATACCTGCTCGCCCATGGCATTCGGCCACAGCGGCTGGACCGGGACCAGCGTGATGGCTGATCCGGAACTGGGTTTCTACATGGCGCTGCTTACGAACCGTACCTGCAAAGAACAATTCGATACCGATTCCATCTGGCGTGTGCGCCGGTATGCGCACAATGCAGCGGTATCGGCGTGGTGCAAAGGATAAAACAATCAACCAAAAAGAAGCGAAGCATTTGCTCCGCTTCTTTTTGGTTGGTATTGATCAGCCGCCATACAGGATGCGGCAGTAATCCGGGTCGATTTCGTGGGTAAGGAAGCCGCTCTTGGCAAAGCTGCGGGCGTGGGGCATAATCTTGCGCAGAAGTGCAGCACAGTGCACGCCCTGTCCGGGATTTGCCTCATAGTTGGCGCCGTTCCAGATGCTTCCGCCGTATTCCAGCATGCCGCGCAGCATAGGATCCATATGGTGCCAGGTGGTATCCATGGCGCCCATAAGGCCCAGTTTATCAGCGCCGGCATGCATGGCAACCGCATTGCCCGCTTTGTCCCACGGGCAGATCAGCACGTCAAACCTCTGCTTCACGAAGTACTCGCTGGTAGGCAGTTCGGGCGTAGTAATGTTGTACTGCCAGTCGGCGATCAGCAGGCGGCGGTCCAGCTTTTCCAATGCCAGATGGGTCTTCTGATCAGGACGGGAAGTGGCTACCAGAGGACGCTCCCATGCATCGCGTTCAAGCAGCTGATCGTGCCAGATGATGGCGCGGCGGCCCTGCTGAGCCAGTTCTTCGCACAGGCCGTTCAGGTAGTCGGCCAGCATGGCAATATGATCCTGCTGGCGGCACTTGGGGCAGCTGGCGTAGGAGTAGGATTCGTCGCAGCCAAGGTGGAAATAGCTGCCCTCACCGCACAGGTCGATCAGCTCTTCGCGCACGGCGCGAAGCTTCTCATGCACCATGGGATTGGAGAGGCACCAGGTCCAGCCGTCCGGCTCAAACATCAAAGACAGGCGCGGATTCTGATCCAGCACCGTGTGACGTCCCATGCCGCCGCGGCTCTGGGTGGCGTGACCCAGATGGTTGATCATGGGGATCACTTCCATGCCCATGGCATTGCACAGCTTCAGATAGGGCTTGATCTCATCCTTGCTGTAGGAGCACTCCGCCCATGCCAGCTCTGGGAAGCTGTCCAGCTTTAATGCGCCCCAGGGCTCCAGCACAAAGTGCGTATACTTCATGAACGCTGCCAGACGGATGGTCTTTTCCAGCACATCCAGCGTAGTTTCCGGGAACAGGCAGAAGTGAATGGCGCGCATGCCCAATGCGGGGCGGTCGTGCACCACAACACAGTCGATCTGCAGATCCTCGTTGCCTTCGTCAAGGCACACGGGGCGAATCAGCTGCAAAAGCGTATAAAAGCCACGCAGCAGGCCGAGATCATCCTTGCCCTTCACGCATACGCCGCTTTCGGTAACGGTAATGGCGTAATCATCCGTCTCATTGCAGGCGCATTCAGTGCAGCCAATGACCGCCGTATGGGCAGGCAGGCTGGCATCTTCTGCAATCACCAGCTTGGCTGCGGTGCAGGCAAAGCGATACCACATATCGCACACAAGCTCCTTGCGGGTTTCATCCATTGCACCGGCGGCAATACGCATTTCAGCCTTCAGCGGAAGAACATAGCTTCCGCCGCTTTCTACCATGGAAGTGGGTTTGGGATAAACCGGCAGATACATAGGGTCATCCTCCATTCCAGCTTGCGGTTTTACCAGTCAGCTTTCTTTTCGTATTCGTTTTCACGAATGCCGGGATACTTTTCATCCAGATATTTCTCGCGATAGGGATTTACACCGCGGGAGATGGTTTCCGGCTTGTTGGGCAGCAGCCAGCTGGGCTTTTTGTAGAACGGATTGTGGAACAGGTTCTCAATGCGCTTGCTCTTTTCCAGCGCATTCATACAGGCACGGATACAGCCGCGAGCGCCGCAGATGGCAAAGTAGCCGGTATGCTTGAGGATGTAATCATAATATTCCATCACAGCGTCGGTGCCCGGCTTGCGGCCCCACTTGGCAAAGGCCATGGAGTAGCACAGGATGTAGGCTTCCTCCTCGGTCATATCGGTGTTGCGCACATCGAAGGCCATGTTGGGGAATTCCTTCTTGTGGAAGGGCGAGCACTCATTGTTGAAGCCGTGGTGGCTCAGCGTGCAGCGGCCCATCTGTACGTCGCCGTACCAGGTCTTCTTTTCGCCGTAGTCGATCTCGATGCGCACATCGGGATTCTTGACGCTCGGAATGGCGTTGCCGGGGCACTCGCGGGCGCAAGCGCCGCAGTGGATGCAGATATCGCCGGTATCCAGGATCGGATCGGGCTCCAGCTCACAGTCGGTAAAGATGAGGCCGATACGCACACGGGGGCCGAACTTCTTGGTCAGGAATACCTTGGAGAAGCCCACTTCGCCCAGACCGGTGCCGGCGGCGATAATACGTGCGCTGCATACCACATCACGCGGAGGCTTGCCGGGGGCCAGAGGCTCGGTCAGAACGCCGTTGCCTTCCGGAACGGCGGGATAGTGCGCCACAGCCTCCCAGCCGTGATCCTCGATGAAGCAGCACAGCTCATAGGACTTCTTGGGGCGGAACAGCGTGTTCAGCTTGTTGTAGGAGTAGAAGGTATAGTTGTGCCAGTGCGTGCCTTCTTCAATGCCGCGGTAGGTGCCGCGGGGAATGCGCATGGCGACGGCGATGACAGACTTTGCGCCGGGGAAATAGGTTTTGGGAGACATCAGATAGGGTGCTTTCTCAAAACGCTCAATGTTGCCGATGGCGATACAATCAAGGCCTATCTCTTTGGCTTTCTCCTTGATCATTTGAGAGGTCAGCTTCATATAGCGTCACCTCACTTCTGTGCGCGGGTGAACACGCCGCCCTGCACATCCTGAACGCGGCTGTCGCCGGTCCAGGCACCGGAGGCATCCAGCGCCCAGATGGGGTTCTGGCGGAAGGCGTTTTCAAACAGGTTGCCCACCAGCTTGTTCTCCTCCAGGTGGCACATGCAGGTGCGGTTGCACAGTGCAGGCACGCGGTCGGGCAGCGCTTTGTTGGTGAAACGGTTGGGCAGCGCGCCGTTCTTGCAGATGCGGCACTTGTCATAATCCACCACAGCAACGGTCATTTCCTTGCCGCAGATGGTGATGGTGCGGGTTTCGTCCTTGCTGATAGCGCCCAGAGGACAGGCATCGGCACACTTCATGCAGCCGTCGCAGACCTTGCTTTCCAGCAGAGGAGTGGCTTCGATTTCAGCGTCGGTGATGATCATCTGGAAACGCTGACGGGAACCAAACTGCTTGGACAGCAGCACGCCGCTGCGGCCGATTTCACACAGGCCGCAAGCCACGGCGGCATAGGTGAAGTCGGGGAATACGTTGGGCGCGGGCTGTCCTTCACGAACGGGTACGCCGGTGGGAGCCAGTTCGGAGGGGTTGGGGAATACGGGCACGGCTTCCCAGCCTTCATCTTCCAGCACATTGGTCAGACCATAGCAGGCCAGGGACAGGAACTCGTCTTCCAGCCAGTTGCGACCAAACAGGCCGTAATCGCCAAAGTTGGTGCCTTCTTCAATACCGCGCAGGGAGCCGCGGCAGATGCGCTTGCCCAGCATAATCACCGTCTTGCCTTCAGGGAAGATGGTGAAAGGATTCAGGCGGGCATCCAAACCTTCAAAACGGGACTTGGGGGCAAAACCGATCAGGTCAATACTTTCCTTGCGAACAGCTTCTTCAATACGCTGCTTGAGATCATTCATGATATTTTTCCTCCTTTGTGATAGGATATCCTTATCTATATTATCGCGCATCCAGCTATAAAAATCAATCACAGATACCGAAAGTATTTTCAGAATTCGAAACTTGATAGGTATTCAGAGAAGTGATATAATGCCGGAAGAAAGCATTGAAGAGGCGATCCTTATGTTATGTATAGGTGAAGTGGTGACGGGTCTGCAGGTGCTTTCTGCTCGTTTTCAGAAATCGGAACCCGTTTGGGTTGCCGGGCGCCCTCACCACGCCCTTTCCCTAAGACTGAGCGGAAAAGTCAGCATTGCCTGCGCTGGTCAAAATCTGATCTCGGAAGCGGGCTGCCTTACCTTCACTCCGCAGGGAACCAGCTATGAAACCGAGGTTCTTGAACCCAGCGAAATCATCGTGATCCATTTTACCACCACAGGCGGATCAGAAAAGCAGCCTCCGCAAGTGCTTGTTCCGGAGCACAGTGAAGCGATACTCAGTCATTTTAAGGCTCTGCTGGAGCGCTACAAAGTAGGCCGTGAGCAGGACTATACTTGTCTGTCTATCCTTTACCACATTCTTGCCTTGATCCAGCACGAAGAGCTGCACGTGGAACGCGACAGCATTCCGCTTCGCATGCACGCAGCGCGCAAACAAATTGACCGCAGTTTTGGCGATTCAGCGCTTTCTGTTGACCAGCTGGCGCAGCAGGCAGGCGTAAGCGAAACATACTTCCGCCGGGAGTTCCGGGAATGGTTCGGCACCTCTCCGAGTGCCTATCTCAAAAAAATCCGCATCGAGAACGCCCGGCTGCTGTTGTCAACCGGCTATTATTCGGTAAGCGAAGTCGCTGCGCGCTGCGGATTTCAGAGTCTGAGCTATTTCAGCTATGAGTTTCATCGGCTGACTGGCCAGACACCCACTGAAGCAATGCGCTTGGAGTAACTGTATATTATGTATTTATCAGAGTCGCGTTTACGCTTAAGCTGATTTTATTTCAGACAACACCTTGTGCTTAGGGTGTAATTCGTTGGTTGTTTCAATGTTCATATGATATAATAATAAAAGGGCATTTACGATTTTATTCTCACAATTCTAAGAACTGTGGATCTTCCTGTGAATTCTACAGCTTTTTCGCTCGATTCCGGGCATACTAAAAAACCCCCGAAACCTTTACGGCTTCGAGGGTTTTCCTTGGTACGCCCGATGCGATTCGAACGCACGACCTTCAGAGTCGGAGTCTGACACTCTATCCAGCTGAGCTACGGGCGCGTACAGGGAATATTGTACGCGTCAGCGCCTTGTTTGTCAAGGGCTTTCGTACGCGGGGACGTGGCGGGAAAGCGGTTGTTGGATCGAATTATGGATATTTTTCAAAAAGGAAATGATAATTCGAAAGCAAAAGCCGCCAGCGTAGCTGACGGCTGAAAATCAGGCCTGCTCCTGCCAGTTGGCGGGATAAACAAAATAGAGGAAACGCGCTTTGTCCTCCACGGAAAACTGAATGGAGGAGCCCTTGGGGATCAGGATGATCTCGCCGGGGCCGGCGGTAACACGCTTTCCATTGATCAGGATGCTCAGCTGGCCTTCCACTACGTAGTCGATTTCATCATAGTTGAGCGTCCAGGGGAAGGTGGTGTGCTCCATCACCATCAGGCCGCAGCCAAGGCGCGGGGACTGTTCCAGCGTGAACAGATCGCGCGTCCATACACGGTCGGCGGGATTGCCGGTGTCCATCCGGTGTTCTTCCGTTACGGTCAGAGACGGAACGGCAACCTTTTTAACGGGGCAATCATCGTTTTCGATCAGCAGTTTTCCAAGAACCTGACGTACAATGGCCTCGATGGTTTCTTTGCTGAATTCCTGCATGTGTGGTTCCGTCCTTATTCACTCAGATACTGGATCAGTTCGTCCATGCCATCGCCGTTGATGGAACTGACGCAGAAAATACGCTCCGCGCCTGCCAGTTCCAGCAGCTCCACGGCCTGCGCAGTCTGCTCGGGAGTGGCGATGTCGGTTTTGGTTACCACGCCGATGACCGGGATGGGGAATGCCATCGACTGGCCGGGGGAGAAGAGAAAGCGTTCAGAGGTCGCATCCTGCAAAAACAGCGCTACATCCACATCGACAGAGGTCACGGTCAGGCTGCGCAGAAGCGCGCGGTGCTCCAGGTATTCGCCCGGTGTATCGATGGTATGGTTGATGACCTCAATGGTCTGGGTCTTTTTGTATTCCTGCTTCAGGCCGTTCAGCCGCTGGCACAGGGTGGTTTTTCCGCAGGCAATGTGCCCGATCAGCATAATCTTTTTCATGTTCTTGTAATTTCCGTTGCAATGGTAAAGCCCAGAATGTTCTGCAGCACGTCCAGTACATCACGCACGGCTGCCTCGGTGCTGGCAACATCGCCGCTGATCACCAGAGAGCCGTTAAAGCGGTCCACAAATACAACCTCCACGTTTGCCGCCTTGGAGGCAACGTCCGCGCCGATAATGGCCGCTTCGCTGGGGGTGATGGTCAGAATGCCCAGCGCGCCGGAAGGATTGCCGATCACGCCAAGCTTCTTGTACAGGCCCGGCATGGGATTGGCGATCAGATGCGCCATGGTCACCTGTTTGCCGGGTACGAATTCCTGAATAACGCGCTGCTTCTCAAAAGGAGAGTTTTCGTAAACTGCCATTTTGTTCCTCCTCTGTTACAGCAGACTCTGGAAGAGTTCGGGAGCCGGGTTGGGGATGACCACGCTGGATACCAGCATGCCTTCAGCGTTGGGCGTGGTGGTGCCGCAGCGGATGGATTCCGTTACAGCGGCCACATCACCGGTCAGGGTCACAAAGGACTTGCCGCCGATGCCCGTGCCAAGGCGCAGGTCGATCAGCGAAACATCCGCTGCCTTGACGGCAGCATCCGCGCCGTAGATGGAAGCAGTCACGCTGTAGAATTCCATCACGCCGATGGCGCCGTTGTACTCGGGCATGTTGGCCATGCCGATGGCCTTGATGACCTGCGGATGCACGCGCGGGATCACACAGTGATCCACCACGTGCTTGCCGCCGATGGCTGCGCCGGCGTCCAGAGAGGCCTGCACAGCGGCGACTTCGCCGTGGAACAGCAGATAATATTTGCCGGGACAGCTGGCCTTGGCAAACGCCAGATGCACGTCCGCAGCCTTGATCACAGCATCGGCGGCTTCAATGCCCTTGGCGATGCTGTTGAACTCCAGAAAACCAATCGAATCCATAGCGTCCTCCTGTTACAGCGCGCTGCTGATTTCAATGGAATCGTTGACCGAAACAACCTTGCCGGAAATACTGGCGTGGATGGCAGCGCCCAGCGCACCATCCGGGCATTTGGCGATCAGCTGACCGGCGGTCACGGAATCGCCTGCCTGCACCACCGGCACAGAAGGCGCGCCGATGTGCATCCTCAGGGGAATGCGTACCTGTGCAGGCTGATCCTCTGCCAGTTCGCGAATGGTGTAGTGGTAATAGGGGAGTACCTCCACACGGGCAGCCAGACGCTTGCTGGGCACCTTGCGGGCATCACGCTGGGGATCTGCTTCATACTCCGCGCCTTCGGGACGGGCATAGCGGATCCCGGCTGCGCCCAGCTGCTTTTTGAGCAGGCTGTTGATCCTGCGGGGCTGCAGGCCCATGGGGCAGGCATACGCCTCGCATACGCCGCATTCGCAGCACAGCGCTGCATTGCGGATGACGGGATCGTTCAGGTCCTCGCCGATCTCGTTGGCCATGGCCATTTTGCGCATGATCCGGTGCGGCTCAATAGGGTGACCCAGCATGTGGCGCGGGCACAGCTGCGAACAGGCGGAACACTGGATGCAGGCAGATTTGGCGCGGTTGAGCATGTGGCGAACGCTGATCTCGTTCTGCGTGGCGTGATAACCGTCCGCAGGCAGAATCAGAATGCCGGAGGTGGTTTTGGTCACCACTTCATTGGCAGCCTGTTCCCTGGTCAGCGGCTTGCCCATCATGGGACCGCCGGATACCACAAAGTAATCGCTGTGCAGAGCGCCGCCTGCCAGTTCGATGCAGCGGGCAAAGCTGGTGCCAACGGGTACGCGCAGCACCATGGGATGCTTCACTTCACCGGTAACGGTCAGGTACTTCTGCGTCAGGGGTTTGCCGTCCAGCGCATCGTTCACGGCCAGAATGGTGGCGATATTATCCACCACGCAGCCCACCATGCCGGGAATGCCTGCAGGCGGTACAACACGGCCCGTTACTTCGTATACAATGGTTTGTTCGTCGCCGGCCGGATAAAAGCTTTCCATCCTGTGGATGGCGATATCAGCGCCAGCTTTGGCGATGGCCTTTTCCAGAGAAGCGATTTCGTCTTTGTAATCGGCTTTGAGCGCAATGGTACACTTGGGAACGTTCAATTCCTTCGTGATAGCGCACAGGGCGCGCACCAGCTCATCCGCCTTGTTGAGCATGATATAGCGGTCGGTGCGGAGCAGCGGTTCGCACTCCGCGCCGTTGATAATCAGGTGTTCAAAAGTTCCTTTGAGTTTGGCGTGCGTGGGGAAACCCGCGCCGCCGCAGCCAACAATGCCAGCGGCTGCAATTTGATCGGTAATGCTCATTTTTGGCACTCCCTTTTATTTCAGATCCAGTTTTTCACGGTTGACTTCCAGCGTATCGATGATGCCGACGATCGCCATATCGGCAGGCACATCTTCACGGCCAAACGCCTTGCGCGCCGTGCTGCCGCTAACCACCAGCACCTGTTCGCCGATGCCCGCGCCAACCGTGTCGGCAGCTACAAAAATATCCCGCTTCTTTTTATCGGGCGAATCCTCCTGCACAACCATCAGCTTGAGGCCGTTCAGGCGTTCTTCCTTTTTGGTGGCCCATACATGGCCCACCACTTTGCAAATAATCATGGATTACCTCCGGATAACGGTGATACGGGCTTCTTTGAGCACGTCCATAGCGGCAGGGGTGATGATCGTGGAGGCGGGCACCACAATTTCCTGCGCCTTTTTGGCCAGGCGTTCCGCCATTTCCTCGGTGATCAGCTTGGTACCGTTCACCTCGCAGCGGACGGGTTCGCCCTGTTTCTTTTCAGGGCCATAGTTGAGTGCGCTTTCCTTGACGATCAGCTTGATTCCAAATACCTGCAGGCTGTTCATATAGCCTTCCAGCATGCGGTAGAAAGCGGTGCTGCCCTTGCCGGCATGCGCACGGTGCGGCGCGGCGGTTTCCAGCATCACCACATCCACGCCCTGCAAAAGCGCCTGACAAACGGCGCAGCAAAGGGAGTCTCCCGGGCGGCCTGCGGCAATATCCGCCAGCTGGCGCAGGGTAAGTTTGCTAATGATGACGCGGCTGTAGCGCAGAATATTCTGTACGGTTTCATAATCCGTTACGTCAAACAGAATCATATCCTGTTTGAGCGTTTCGGGGATATCTTCCATCCCGCCGAGCACAAGGCACTTCTTTTTGCCTTCGTTCTGTGCTTCGGTGAGCTTGTTTTCGGTGTTCAGGGCAGCCATCACCCGTTCGGTAACGAGGCGGACGAGTTCGTCCATGGATTCATGCATGGGGGTTCCTCCTCACTCCAGCGTACCGGTGATGTTTCCGGCAACAGCAGCAGCGTTGGCTTCATCAAAATCGATGTGCATAGCCAGCGCAAAGCTGTCTTTGACGCGGATGATGACGTCATCAATGGTAATGGGACGTGCGCTGTTCAGATGAACGCGCACCTTCTGACCATCCTTCACGCCGTAGGTCTGGGCGTCCTTGGTGGTCATGTGGATATGGGCCTTGGCAACGATGGCGGAACCATCGGCCTTCACCATGCCCGTGGGGCTGAAGAGCACGACGTCAGCCGCGCCGTTCAGATCGCCGGACAGATTGACCGGCGCTTTGATGCCAAGGGTTTTGCAGTCCGTCATGGAAAGCTCCACCTGCACGGCAGGACGGGCCGGGCCAAGAACGGCTACATTGGCAAATTCACCTTTGTTGGTAACGATCTTTACGCGTTCCTCGGCCAGAAACTCGCCTGGCTGGCTGAGATCGCGCTTTTTGGTCAGCTTGTGGCCCTTGCCGTAGAGAATTTCTACCGCCTCCTGCGTCAGGTGCACATGGCGGGCGGATACTTCCACGGGAACGGTCTGCTTGCTGTTTTCGCAGGATTTGGCCTGCGGAGCGCACGGGGTACCCAGCTGCTGCGCTACAACAGAAGCAATGATATCGCGGATTTCCTTTTCACTGTAGTAATGCATGCTATCATTTCTCCTCTTCATATTTTCCTGCCACGGTACGGCAGAACAGAATGTATACGCAGCTTGAGAAGCGGTTCAGGCCTTCAATGATATCCAGACGCATATCAGGCCCTTCCTGACCGAGGGCATTCACCGCGCTCAGTTCGGTTTCTCTTACCTGCGTGCGCAGCTCGTTGAGCATCACACACAGTTTGCCCATCCGGTAAGAGGGGATGGGGTGATTGATTCCAATGTGTTCCTTCACATGGTGGGAACACTGGCGGATGCCTTCGCTGTCCATGCCCAGCAGATTCATGGGCTGAAGCGGTTCATCCTTGACCTCGGCGGCCAGAATGGTGCGAAGATAACCCAGCAGTTCTTCCAGCTCTTCGCACAGCTTTTCCTTTCCGGCTTCCGCCGCGGCCAGCTGTACGCAGATCACTTTGGCCATCAGGGAGTCCAGCCTGCCGCGGAACGCAATGCGCGGATGCCGCTTGTTCACCAGCAGATTGCCTCTCAGATGGGTCATGTTTTCCGGCTTCACGTCCAGCGCCTTGCCTGTTACGTAATCCACGTACTTGGCGCGGCCTGCCTGCGTGGGAATGGGCGTGACCGTCATGCCTGATGAGACAGGGGCGGCAAAATGCAGCTGAATCTGATGTTCCCGGATAAAGTCCTGCGCAGCGGGCGTGATACAGGTACCCGGAGCCACCGTATAGGTGGTTTGCCGGGTGCGGTACCAGTGCGCACGCAGCTCAATATCCGTCAGAATCGTCGCTTTACTCATTTTGCCACCCCTTCGTCATACTCTTTTCAGTTACCGATTACTTATCGGTGGTAGCCAGCGTGGGCAGGATCATTTCCACTTCGTTGTGGGGACGCGGGATCACGTGCACGGAAACCAGCTCGCCAACGCGGGAAGCAGCAGCAGCACCGGCATCGGTAGCGGCCTTCACGGCGCCAACGTCGCCGCGAACCATCACGGTCACCAGACCGCCGCCAACGTGCACCTTGCCGATCAGGTTGACGTTCGCAGCCTTGACCATAGCATCAGCAGCTTCGATAGAACCGATAAGACCTTTGGTTTCAACCATACCCAGAGCCTGCAGAGTAGACATAATACATACCTCCATCAATTTATGTTAGGGTGTGTGGTGGGTTTTATTTTCCAAGCCGCGCAAGAATTGCACGGGTGATGGCTTCGATCTCCTGACGGTTGAGGCCGGCAGCGGCCTTCTCCTCACAGGGTTTGCAGGGAGCAGCGCAGGGCGCGCTTCCGCAGGGGGACATGCCGCGGAGCTCTTCCAGCTCCTTGCGGCCAAAGGCCACGCGGCGAATGTTGATCAGGTGCAGGGGCGTTACGTTGTCGCTCGTTGCGCTGCCGCCCACTGCGCCGCAGCCCAGCGTGAGCGCGGGAGCCAGCTTGGTGGTGGCGCCAACGCCGCCCAGCGCGCCGGGGGTGTTGACCAGCAGACGGGAAACGGGCTTCTCCAGCGCAAAGGCACGCACAACGTCCATGTCCTCGGTGTGCAGGGTCATGGTGTGGCCTGCGCCTTCGTTCTGCAGAATTTCAATGCTGCGCTTGCAGGCGCCTTCCCAGTTCTCTTCCACATAGAAGGCCAGAATGGGGCAGAGCTTCTCGCGGGAGTAGGGGTTATCCTTGCCCACGGTCTTCTGGGGAGAAACCAGCACGCGGGTGCCGGCGGGAATGGTGATGCCGGCCATGTCCGCAATCACCTGGGCGGATTTGCCCACGATCTTGGGGTTCATGGTGCCGTTGGCGCGCATGATGAAGCGGCCGACCTTGGCGGTTTCTTCCTCGGACATGAAGTAGCCGCCCTGCTTTTTGACCTCAGCGATCACCTGATCCTTGATGCAGGCTTCGGTTACGATGCTCTGCTCAGAGGCGCAGATGGTGCCGTTGTCAAAAGTCTTGCTGTCAAAGATACGCTTGACTGCCAGCGGAATGTTGGCGGAACGCTCGATGAACGAGGGGCCGTTGCCGGGGCCTACGCCCAGAGCGGGGTTGCCGGAGGAATAGGCCGCGCGAACCATCGCCTCGCCGCCGGTGGCCAGAATGATGCTGATATCCGGGTGGCGCAGCAGCGTATCCGTGGCTTCCTTGGTGGGGGTCATGATGCACTGGATCAGTCCGTCCGGCACATCCGCCGCGCGGGCGGCCTCGATGATCACCTTGTAGGTTTCAATGATACAGTTTTTGGCGCTGGGGTGGGGGCTGATGACGATGCCGTTGCCGGACTTGAGCGAGATCAGCACCTTGTACATGACGGTGGACGTGGGGTTGGTGGAAGGGATCAGCGCGGCGACAACGCCCATGGGAACGCCGATCTCCATCAGGCCCTTTTCCTTATCCTCGCAGAGGATGCCGACCGTCTTCATGTCCTTGATATAGTCGTAGGTGATGGAGCTGCCCAGCAGATTCTTGAGCACCTTGTCCTGCCAGATACCAAAGCCCGTCTCTTCGACGGCCATCTTGGCCAGCTTTTCAGCATTGGCGGCACAGGCCTGCGCGATTTTGGCCACGATGCCGTCCACCTTCGCCTGATCGAAGGTACGGTAAACCGCCTGAGCTGCCTTGGCAGCCTTCACGGCATTTCTGACTTCCTGAATGGAATACAGATCGCGATCAAATTCCAAGAGTATCACCTCCTTGTAGTTGTTGATTTATTGAATAGGCGCGTCTGCAATCTTGCAGACGGTTTCGGCAAAAGCTTCGCAGGCTGCCTTGCAGGCCGCCTGATCGCCGCTCACCAGTCCGCCCGCAAAGTTGGTTTCGGAGGGCGGACCGTAGAACACTCTGAGCGTTACATCCGCTGCCTTGACGGCTGCATCCAGCGCCACCATCGCTTCCAGCGGAGGAGCGATCAGGTAGGCCAGCGCCGTGCCTTCCGGCACCTCCGCGCACTTGGACAGGTAGCTGCCCGTGCGGGAGATGGTGTGGGCAAAGTAGACGATGGAGCCATCGTCGTTGGCCTGACAGAACGCCGCGTCGTGCTCAATGTAGCTGACCGCCGCGTCCAGTCCGCTGCGCACCTCCTCCGGATTTTCACCGGACAGGATGCCGATGAATTCACCGGCCAGCGCGGTGTTGGCATTGGCTGCACCCGCGTACATGCTGCGGGCATACACCACTTCCACCTGCGCCTTTTTGGTGGCTTCGTCCAGAGCGGCGTAGGAAACGTCGTCACAGTCTGTGGTGATCAGGCCAAGGCTGCGGTGGCCTTCGGGAATGGGCAGCTGACTCAGCAGCATGGGGTCGGCATTGGGGATGATCTGTACGCTCAGCACTTTCGTCTGAATGCGATCTCCGCGCATAAAGATTCATCCTCCTTTACTTGACCAGTTCTACGCCGCTGGCTTTCTGATCCAGAATCATTTCGATCACATCGGCCACATACGCACCGGCTTCCACAGCGGCCGTGCCATCCTTATGGATGTTGGATACGACCGTTCGCTTGGATTCCGGCATGCCCACATAGGCGTTGTAGGCGATGTAGGCGCTCATGGATTCCGCCGTGGCAAGGCCGGGGCGTTCGCCGATAAGCACACACACAACCTTCGCGCCCAGCGTTTCAGCCACATGCTCCTGCGAGCCGACGCGGCCAAAGCGCAGGAAGAAAGGCGTGCCCACTTTGAGGCCCTTGGCTTTGAGGCTGTCCATCAGAACGGGCAGGATCTTGGGCAGGTTGACCTGAATGGCAGTGGAGCTGAGACCGTCGGCAGCGTAGATCTGCACGTCCGGATTCATCACGCACTTTTCCTTGAGGGTTTTGACGGCTTCCTTGCTGAGCGTGCGGCCCAGATCGGGACGGGTTACATAGGTATTCTTGTCTTCACAGCAGGTCTGGACGGTGAAAAGGCCCAGATCTTCCAGCACCTGCGGGTTCACGTCTACAAACACAGCGTCGCGCGCCTGGGCGTGATCCGCACGGAGGGTGAGCATGGTCTGGGTGTTCAAACGTGCGCCAGCCTTACCCACGCCAATGCGGGCGTTGGTTTTGCGCTTCATGCGCAGCAGCGCTTCGGGATCCTGCGCCTTGAGCATGGGAACCGCCTTGCAGGCAGGCGAGGTAATATCCTCACAGGCACTGCAGGTTGGCTTTTGGCCGCCCTGCGTCTGCACGGCCTGCAGCTGCCGGATGACTTCCTCCACAATTTGGGCAATCAATTTTTCATCCACAGCATGTCCCTCCTTACTTCAAAAAGATGGTCGGATCGCCTGCGCGAGCCGTGAGTTTGCCGTTTTCCATAATGCCCATCTTTTCCAGCCAGACTTCGAACTCGCGGATGGGGCGCAGATTCAGGATCTCGCGCACGGCAGCGGAGTCGTGATAGGCGTTGGTCTGGTAGTTGAGCATGATATCATCGCTGGTGGGCACGCCCAGAATGTAGTTGATGCCCGCGCTGCCCAGCAGCAGAGCGAGGTTTTCGATGTCGTTCTGGTCGGCCATCATATGGTTGGTATAGCAGCAGTCGCAGCCCATGGGCACGCCGGTGAGCTTGCCCATGAAGTGATCCTCCAGACCGGCGCGGATGACCTGGCGGCTGTCGTACAGGTATTCCGGGCCGATGAAACCAACCACGGTATTGACCATGAAGGGCTTGAACTCGCGGGCAAAGCCATAGCAGCGGGCTTCCATGGTCACCTGGTCCGCGCCGTAGTGCGCATCGCTGGACAGCTCGCTGCCCTGACCGGTTTCAAAATACATTACGTTCGGGCCCTTGGCGGTGCCGCGCTCCCTGAGCAGGGCCAGCGCCTCACGAACCGTGGCGGTGCTGAAACCAAAGGCCTCGTTGCCCTTCTGGGAGCCTGCGATGGACTGGAAGATCATATCGCAGGGCGCGCCGCGCTTGACGGCCTCGATCTGGGTGGTGATATGGCCCAGCACGCAGATCTGGGTGGGAATCTCAAAGCGGTTCTTGACTTCGTCAAAACGCTTGAGCACTTCCGCCAGGCTGGATACGGTATCGTTGACCGGGTTCAGACCCAGCAGCGCGTCGCCGCAGCCATAGCTGAGACCTTCAAACAGCGAAGCCGTGATGCCTTCCACGTTGTCGGTGGCGTGGTTGGGCTGCAGACGGGTGCTGAGCGTGCCGCGCTTGCCGATGGTGGTGTTGCAGGTGGCGGTCACGCGCACCTTGTTGGCGCCGTAGATGAGGTCCAGATTGCTCATCAGTTTGCAAACGCCCGCAACCACTTCGCTGGTCAGGCCGCGGCTCAGGGTGTGGATATCCTCCTCCGTTGTATCATAGGAAAGGATATACTCGCGCAGCTCTGCCATCGTCCAGTTCTTGATGCGGTTGTACACCGCAGGATCAATGGAATCCTGATTGATGCGGGTAACCTCGTCATCCTCGTAGGGCACCACGGGATTTTCCCTCAGATCGCTGACAAGGAAATTGCTGAGCACCACCTTGGCAGCCACGCGTTCCAGATCGGACGCTGCGGCGAGACCCGCCAGCTTGTCGCCCGATTTTTCTTCGTTGGCCTTGGCCAGCACTTCCTTGACTGACCGGAACTCAAAATGTTTTCCGGCCAGCACGGTGGATCGTTTCATATTCATACCTCCATTTGCTTCTTAGCCAAATAAGAGAGTCTTTACCACAATCGGAATCACCAGTCCATCCAGCACCGGGCGGCCCAGATCCACATAATCGCCCTGTTCCACCTTGATGCTGTCGATGCAGATGACCTTGCGCCGTTCGCCGAGCGCTCTGCGCATCGCCATGCCCAGCACCTTGGCCATGTCGTGCTCCAGAATCACAATCAACGGCTTGCCCTGCGGCAGCGCGGCGTCCATTTCATGCGCCAGGCATTCCGCTGTCCGGCAGACCGTCGCGTAATCGGGATCCCGTTCGCCTGCCATGGCTACAGCGATCAGGTCGGACGCGCTCTGTTCCATAAACCAGCGCATCTGCCTTTCCAGACCGTCCCGGCCTGCAAAGCAGTCCGCCTGTTCCTGAGCGTTCAGCTTGAGCGCGGGAATGTTTTTGAGGGGCAGCAGCCCGTCGGCGTAATCGATGGTGCTGCCGGAAATGCTGGTGGTATACGTACCCGCGCCGACCACGGTCGCGCGGATGGTTTCGCTGCCGGAGATGCAGCGGAAACGTTTCATCAGTTCGCTTCCGGCAATGGAACGTCCGAGAATCGCGCCGATATCCCCGTAGGGAATGCCTTCCTGCGGCTGGGCGATGCAGTCCGCCACACCGCCGGAAAAACAGATGGCGTGAATGGGTTCATCCGGCATAAACCATGAACTTTCCGGCGTTTGGATTCTGGTAAGCAGCGGTTCCTGAGGTTTGGCCCCCAGCGCCTGCAAAAGCAGATCAGCCATTTTGTCGGTAATACGTTCCAGCACAGCATAGCTGGTGCGCCGTCCCTTTTCGATTTCAGCACCAAGTGCATCCGCAACGGCCTGCGCTGCCGGGCTGATATAGGTAACCGTCAGATCCTGCTCAAGCCGGATCAGCCTGCCGCCGATATCCAGACAGCCCTTGGCGACGGTTTCGCCATCCTTGAACATAACGATGTTGGTGGTGCCGCCGCCGATATCCAGGTTGACGGCCGTACAGCCGTTATCCATGCTGTACTGATAGGCGCCGCTGCCCTTGCCCGCGATGATGGATTCCAGATCCGGCCCGGCGGTGGATACCACAAACTCGCCTGCAAAATCGCTCAGCTGGTTCAGCACCTCCGCCGCGTTTTCCTTGCGGGCGGATTCGCCGGTGATAATCACCGCGCCTGTATTCACATCCGCAGGCGTGTACCCGGCCTGCCGGTAAGCGCCTGCGACCAGATCCCTCACGGCTGCGCCGTCGATCAGCACCTGGGTTTTCAGCGGCGTCAGGTAGACCGGACTTTTGAAGATCACCTGCTTGTCCACAATGGAAACGCGCGGTACCGAAAAATAGCCGCCCGTGTTTTCCATATCGATCCGGCTGAAGATCACCTGTGTGGTGGAGGTGCCGATGTCGACGCCAACGCTCAAAATACTTGCCATTCCGTACTCCTGACCAATCGGCAGATTGCTTCCGGAAAGCAGCAAAGAAAGACAAAAAAACGCTGCTCCCATTTCTCGTAAGCTTATCATGAATGGTCGAAAATGTCAATGTTCAGAACATATTCCGAACAGACGGTCAATCATCCGGATGATCAAAAGCATCAGCATACTTCTGAAAAAAATCAAAATATGCCCGAACCGCAGGCAGCTCCGTCCATCTGCGGGTTTGCACAGGTTCAGCGTCCAGATCGTAGATCCGGGCTCCGCGCATGGAAAGCAGGAAGGGGGAGTGGGTGGCGATGATGAACTGGCAGCCGAAGAAACGAACGGAGTCTTCCAGAAAAGAAAGAAGCTCCTGCTGCCGCTGGGGAGAAAGGCTGTTCTCCGGTTCATCCAGCAGATAGAGGCCGTTTTCCTGAATTTTGCTGGTGAAATAGAAATAGGCGCTTTCGCCGTTGGACTGCTCGCGGGGATTGTCCATCAGCCTTTTGCGCACGTATTTGGACTGGGTTTTGCTGCGCGCCATGTTCACACGTTTCAGCTGTTCATAGTCCTCCAGCGTGCGGTATTTGAAATCGGAATACTTGTCCTCCAGAAATTCCTGAAACAGCTCCTCGCGCCTGAGGTCGATGCCTTCATTGAGGGCGCGCAGATTGAGCATGTAATCGAATACGTCATCGCTGGTGATGATGCGGCTTTCGGCAGGAATAGGCTGACGAAGCTCGTAATCGCACAGAGCGGTGTAGTCGCCAAAAAAGGGCGACTGATTGAAACGGGTGTCACGGCTGAGCTTGAGGGTTTCGGCGATCACATTGATGGCGGTGGTCTTGCCGCTTCCGTTGCCGCCGTACAGAATGGTGACGGGTTCAAAGGTCAAATCCGTTACATGATGTCTGGACAGAATCTGAAAAGGATAATAGCTGTCGTGGCAGGTGCGTTTCTGCTGCAGAAAAAAGTCGAACTCGCGCTCGCTGCCGGGAAAAGAAAAACGGGACAGATACAGCATGGTCCACACTCCCTCTGTAGAAAGTGCATTTATTGTAGCATTGCGGCGGACTGCGGTCAATGGAGGCATGAAAATGGCGCAAAACATTGCTTTTGCGGTTGTTTTCGTGCGCCGGTTGTGCTATGATGCGTGGGTACGAAAGGAAGGGACCCTGTGTGCAGGCCTGCGATGAAAAAGCATTCAAAAGGGGACGACTTCTCTATATTTTCCATGCAGCGGTGGAGTACCTGATTGCACTGGCGGTCAGCGGTTCGTTTCTTGCCAAACTGACTGCAGAAATCGGCATGAGCGATGGTATGACCGGCGTGATTGCTGCGGTGGGCACGCTGGGCGGTTTGTTCCAGCTCATCAGCATGTTCATCCACAAAAGCCGTGTCAAGAAATTTGTGCTTGCGCTGACGGCGGCCAACCAGCTGCTGTTCATTTCACTGTATCTGATCCCGCGGCTGGCGCTGGGGCAGCAGGTGAGCGGCGTGCTGTTTACCATGAGCATTGTGATGGCCAATCTGCTGATCAATGTGGCAGCCCCAAAAAAATCCACCTGGATGATGAGCCTGGTGGATGACCGCAAGCGCGGCGTGTTCTCGGCGTACAAGGAAATGTTCTCGCTGGTCATGGGCATGGCGTTTTCTTTTGGCATGGGCGCGCTGTTTGACTGGCTGGAGGGCTCGGGCAGGCTGTACACCGCCTTTGGCATCATGGCGTGCGTCATGACCATCTGCATGCTGCTGTGCGTGCTGTGTCAGGTATTCATGGCGGAACCGCCGCTGCCTGCCGCCAAGCGCAAACCCATCAGCCAGACGGTGAAGGGGCTTTGGCAGAATCAAAAGCTGCGCTCGGTCATGCTGCTCTACCTGATGTACTTTTTCATCAACAATTCAGCGATTCCGTTCTTTGCCACCTATCAGCTCAATGAACTGGGTTTCAGTCTTACGCTCATTTCCGGCTTCGGCATTCTGTCCAGCGTGGCCAGAATGATCGTATCCCCCTACTGGGGCAAGCTGGCTGACAGGCTTTCCTTTGCAGCCATGCTGGAACGGTGCTTTCTGGTGATGGGCGCGGGCTTTGCATTTACGGCGCTGGCGGCGCCCGGCAACGGCAAAGTGATGTTTGCGCTGTACTACATCATTCATGGCATTGCCATGGGAGGCGTGAACAGCGGCATGTTCAACCTTGTGTTCGACTGCGCAAGGCCCGAGGAACGCGCAGATTCGCTGGCAATGTGCCAGAGCATTTCCGGACTTTGCGGCTTTTTGATCACGCTGGCGCTCAGCACGGTGGTCACAGCCATGCAGCACGGCGGCAACCAGCTGTTTGGCATCACGGTTTACGCACAGCAGCTGCTTTCTGCAGTCAGTCTGCTGGCTGCGCTGGCTGCGGCGGCTTATGTACATTTCAGAGTCAAGAAACCATCTGTTGGATAAACGAAAGGAGATAGAAAGTATGAAAATCAATCCTTTGAAGGGTATGAAGGACTATCTGCCGGATGAAATGCGCATGCGCGACTATGTGCAGGGCAAAATTCTGGAAACCTACCGCGCCAGCGGCTTTGAACGCATTTCCACCCCCATGCTGGAGGATATGGAAAATCTGGACAAGAGCGAGGGCGGCGATAACCTGAACCTGATCTTCAAGGTGCTCAAGCGCGGCGAAAAGCTGAACGCTGCTTTGGCTGCGGGCGATGAAAAGGAACTGTCTGATATCGGCCTGCGCTACGACCTGACTCTGCCTCTCTCCCGTTACTATGCTGCCAACCGCGCCAGCCTGCCCACGCCGTTCAAGGTCATTCAAACCGACCGCGTGTTCCGCGCTGAGCGTCCCCAGAAGGGCCGCATGCGTGAATTTGTGCAGTGCGATATCGATATTCTGGGCGATGAGAGCATCAACGCCGAGATCGAACTGATCGACGTGACCGCCCGCGCGCTGCTGGCGATCGGCTTTGACGATTTCACCGTGAATGTGAACGACCGCCGTATGCTGCGCAGCATGCTGACCGCCATGGGCTTTGCGCCCGAAACGCTGGACAGCGTGTGCATCACCTTTGACAAGATGGACAAAATCGGCGCGGACGGCGTAAAGGCCGAACTGACCGAAAAGGAATATCCGGCTGCTGCCATCGATGCGCTGGACGCCTACCTGCGCGGCGGCGACTTCTCCATTCAGCGCGTGGCTGAAATGCTGGAAGATCAGACCCTGCCCAATAACCTGATGAATGTGATCAATACTGTGGAAGCGCTGGCGGAGGGCAAGTACCGCATCGCCTATGCGCCCTCTCTGGTGCGCGGTCAGGGCTATTACACCGGTATGGTCTTTGAAGTGACCTGCGCTGCATTCCCCGGTGCGGTCGCCGGCGGCGGACGCTATGACGGCCTGATCGGCAAGTTCCTGGGCCAGCAGGTGCCTGCGGTTGGTTTCTCCATCGGCTTTGAACGTATCTGCGGTCTGCTGATGGAAGCGGGTTATCAGGTGCCCACCGCACAGAAGCTGGCGCTGCTCTACCGCAGCGACGTTTCCTTTGCGGAGGTGCTCAAGAAGGCCGCCCGCCTGCGCGGCGAGTATGCTGTAACCGCGCTGCCCCAGCAGAAGAAGCTGGGCAAGCAGCTGGGCAATCTGGAAGCGGCGGGCTATGCTGCCGTGGCGTTCTTTGATAACGAAGAGATCAAGGTGCTGGGGCAGAAGGCAGAGTAATGCCCTTTTGATCATTCTAGTGAAAAACCGGGGCTGCGCAGCTCCGGTTTTTGCTGTCAGCAAAGAATGAAAGCCTGCGGAATTGCTATGGCTTTCCCTCGAGGGAAGCTGTCACCCCATCCGCATGATTCCTCCATCAACCATTTTTCGACATTCTTTCCCATTGCAAACGACAGAAACTGCTGGTATTCTGTTGTCGAAAGGTGGGAGAAACATGTTTGAAAAGCGGGATGAATGGCGTTTTCTGCAATTAAGAGCTGCGCAGCTGTTTGAAGAAGGCAACGTGAAGGCTGCGCTCAAACTGATGAAAACCATCAACCGGGAACAGGCCAGAAGATTGGATGAAACCAAAGCCAATTATGAACGAATCGAAAATTGTTAGCACTCTTGCATGTTGAGTGCTAAAAATCCATTGCAAAATGCGCCCGACTCTGCTACAATACCAGAGTCGGGCGCATTTTTCGTCCGCTGTTATTACTTTTCACCCGTAAGGGCTTGTTTTACAGGAGGCGTAACCATGATCAATCAGGGCAACATTTCCATCCATGCACAGAATATCATGCCCATCATCAAGCGTTGGCTGTATTCTGACAAGGACATTTTCATCCGCGAGCTGGTTTCCAACGGCTGCGACGCTATCACCAAGCAGAAAATGCTCACCCCCGATGCGGACTGCGACTGGCGCGTGAACGTGACCGTGGACGAGCAGGCCGGCGAGCTGCGTTTCAGCGATAACGGTATCGGCATGACCGCCGAAGAAGTGGAAAAGTACATCAACCAGGTGGCTTTCTCCGGCGCGGAGGAGTTCCTCAAGAACTATGAGGGCGACGACAAGGGCGGCATCATCGGCCATTTCGGTCTGGGCTTCTACTCTGCCTTTATGGTGGCTGACAAGGTAACCATCGAAACCCTCTCCGGCAAGGACGGCGCTCAGGCCGTGCGCTGGGAGAGCGAGGACGGCATGGCCTTCTCCATGAGCGAGGGCAGCCGTACCATGCGCGGCACCGATATCATTCTGCACGTTGCTGAAGAAGAAAAGGAATTCCTGCAGACATTCCGCGTGCGCGAGGTGCTCAAGCGCTATTGCGGCTTCATGAACACCCCTGTTTATCTGGATACAGTGAAGGAAGATGTGCCCGTTACCGCTGCTGAAGGGGAAGAAGTGAAGCCTGAAGAGCCGAAGGCCCCCGAACGCATCAACGCCACCGAAGCTTTGTGGCTCAAGAGCCCCAAGGACTGCACCGAGGACGAGTACAAGAGCTTCTATAAGGACGTGTTCCACACCTTTGAGGATCCGCTGTTCTATGTGCACCTCAATGTGGACTATCCCTTCAATCTGAAGGGTATTCTGTACTTCCCCAAGCTGACCAACGATTTCGGTACCCGCGAGGGCGAGATCAAAATGTTCAGCGGTCAGGTGTTCGTGGCGGATAACATCAAGGAAGTCATTCCTGAGTTCCTGATGCTGCTCAAGGGCGTGATCGACTGTCCCGACCTGCCCCTGAACGTAAGCCGCTCCTTCCTGCAAAATGACGGCTATGTAAAGAAGCTCTCCGCCTACATCACCCGCAAGGTTGCGGATAAGCTGTGCGGCCTGTTCAACACCGCCCGCGAGGATTACCAGAAGTACTGGGATGATATTCACCCCTTCGTGAAGTACGGCTGCATGCGCGATCAGAAGTTCTACGATCAGGTCAAGAGTACCCTTCTGTACAAGACCACCAAGGGCGAGTATTTCACCGTGGAAGAATACTTTGCCAAGCACGAAGGCAAGCTGGGCAAGAAGATTGTTTACACCAACGATCCCACCCGTCAGAGCGCCAGCGTGGCCATGTATGACGCCGAGGGCGTGGACGTGGTGGTGATGGATGCGCTGATCGACCTGAACTTCCTCAGCTTTATGGAATACCAGGGCGGCGTGGAAGGCCTGCAGTTTGCCCGCGTGGACGCTGACAGCGATACCTTCACCAGGGATCAGACCGAGGATGAAAAGAAGGCCAATGAAGAAAAGGAAGCTGATCTGCTGAACGTATTCAAGGCCGCCACCGGCAAGGAAGAGCTGACCGTGAAGCTGGCCGCCCTCAAGGATGAAAGCATGCCTGCGCTGCTTACCCAGGATGAACAGGGCCGCCGCTTTGGCGAAATGAGCCGCATCTACGGTCAGGATTTCCAGATGCCCGAAATGCACACGCTGGTGCTGAATGCCTCCAACGCCGTGGTCAAGAGCCTCATGAGCGCTGAAGGCGAAAAGCGCGATTTGATGGCCGCCCAGTTGTACGACCTGGCCCGCATGTCCACCCGTCCTCTTGAAAAGGATGAAGTAACTGCGTTCCTTACCCGCAGCCACAAGCTGCTGGAAATGCTGGCCAACGCATAATGTAACAATACAGCGCATAAAGCAGGGTTTTGCCTGCTGAATCGCGTATACATGATATGGCGGTTTTTGCACCGCCATATCATTTTTGTATCCTGCACGAAAGGAAGACCCTACTATGTTCAAGCGTTTTCTGTGTGCACTGCTGGCTCTGATGCTGCTTTTGAGCATGGGAACGGCCTGCGCCGCTGAACCCCGTGAAATTGATCCGCTGGAATACGACAGTCTGCCGGAACCTCAGGAAGGCCAGCACCATTATCTGCTGGCCTGCATCGATAACTGGAAAAGCGAAAATCAGAAGCTGAGCAACACGGACGGCGTGATTCTGGTTACGCTGGATACGGAGGCCAAACGCCTGCTGTTTACCACCTTTACCCGCGAAATGCTCATCAAGCGTCCGGACGGCGGCATCGGCCGCATTACCTACATCGCCAAGAACTACGGCCCTGAGGAACTGTGCAAAATCATCAGCACGCATTTCGGCGTGAAGGTGGATAAGTACATCATCTTCAGCATGGATAATGTGCAGAGCATTATCGACGCCATGGGCGGCGTGTACATCACCGTGACCGATGCTGAGGCCGATTACCTCAACCGCTACCGCATCAGCCGCGATTCCACCACCCCCAGCATGGGCAAGGGCGGCACCTATCTGTTCGGCGGTCATGCGGCAGTCATCTATATGCGCATCCGCAAGGTGGGCGGCGACGGCGATGCAGGCCGCACCCGCCGTATGCGTACCGTGCTTTCCACCCTGGCCAATGATTATGCCGACGCCAGCTTGGGCGAGGCGATGTCGCTGCTGTCCACCGTATCTGAAAATCTGGTGACCATGAACCTGACCATGGCCGATCTGGTGGAGGCGGCAGGTTACGCCATGGAACTGCGGGGCGTGGAGCCGGAAGGCATGCAGATGCCTTCGGACGACGCGCTGGAACCCATCACCTACGCCGGAATGGAAACCCGTCAGGTGGATTTTGAACTGGCGCGCAAGCAGCTGGCGGATTTTCTGAAAATGACGCCCAAACAGGAAAGTACACAGTTTGAAGTTGGAGAATAATGGAGAACCCCCGCTTTCGCCTCAGCCGAAAGCGGGGGTTTTGAATACTGTCCCTCAGACCTGCGCTGTATCCTTTTCAAAAAACTGCTCTCTGTACTGGGAAGGCGTCATCTGGCATTGCGCAAAGAATGCCCGGTGGAAGGTGCGCGGATTGCCGTAGCCGCACAGGTACGCCACTTCGGAAATGGCATGGGCCGGGTTGCGCAGCATATAGCAGGCACGGTCGATGCGAAGGGCATTGATATACTGGCGGAAGTTGATGCGCAGCTGCTGGGAGAAGATATGCGAAAGGTGAATGCGGCTTACGCCCAGCGCGCGGGCGACTGTTTCCAGCGTCAGCGGCTCCACATAATGCTCGCCGATGTAATGCAGCACCTGACAGGAAAGGTCAAAGTGGATAGACTTTTCCATGGGGACAGGCTTGAGAACGGAAAACAGGAATGCCAGAAAAAGATGCAGAAAACCGTAAAGCAGACCGCTGCCGTTGGCCGGAAAGCGCTTCTGCATGTCGCCGATCAGAAAGTTCAGTTCGGAAGGTACTTCGTTGTGCTGCAAAATGGGCGTTTCCAGCGTCATGCTGCGGAACTGGTACGTAAATTCCGAAATAACGTCCGGCGAAAAGATGAGCGTTACGCCGGTGGCGTCCTGCGAAACATAATCATAGGAGTGGGGAATCGCGGGGAAGATGACGGCGATATCGCCGCTTTTCAGCGTGTGCTGCTTTCCGGCAATGGTCAGCTTCTGCACGCCGTTCAC
This sequence comes from Clostridia bacterium, assembly GCA_017547285.1. Lineage (GTDB taxonomy): Bacteria > Bacillota > Clostridia > Christensenellales > Aristaeellaceae > Limiplasma. The sequence goes on along the minus strand of JAFYQB010000033.1, from coordinate 23,136 downwards.
GGCGCAAACAATCTCCACCACATCGTGTACATGAAGGGGAAAGGGATGATCGCAGATTTCGCCGATATACGCCTCGTCGGTGCGGATCTCATAAAACAAAGTTCCCATGCACGGCCTCCCCAATATGCAGAAAAAAAGAACAGTAAAACGATGCTTTGATTGTATATGGAGACAAGGAATTTGTCAAAGGAAAAAAGATCATTTTGTCCTTTTTTTGCCTTGAAGCAGCATTGATGAAACGCTGCTGGTTTCGTATAATGAGAATAGATTGATCAAACAAATACATCTTCCCTTTTCTGTAACGCAAGTGAACAGCAAGGAGTGAATGTCATGATCCGTAAAGTGAAAATTGAAAATGGCTGGGTTCGCGGTCTGCCTGCGGCTGATCCGCGTATTACCAGTTACAAGGGTATCCCGTTTGCAGCCAAACCCATTGGGGCCAACCGCTGGCGTGCGCCGCAGCCCTGCCCGGACTGGGAGGGAGAGCTGTTCGCTGCAGAGTTTGCACCCATCGGCATGCAGGCCAACTGCGCGGGTGATCCCGCCAAGGACATTTATGCCCGCGAATGGCATGTGGATCGCGAATTGCCCATGAGCGAGGACTGCCTGTACCTGAATGTGTGGGCTCCGGCGGACGGCCGCAAGAATCTGCCTGTATACGTGTGGTATTTCGGCGGCGGACTGCAGGTGGGCAATACGCAGGAAATGGAATTTGACGGCGAGCGCATTGCACGCAGAGGCATTGTGGTGGTTACCATCAACTACCGCCTGAATGCCTTTGGTTTCCTGTGCCATCCCGAAATCACAGCAGAGGCGCCGGAGGCTCCTGCCAACTTCGGTTTCCTGGATCAGCAGTTTGCCACGCGCTGGGTCAAGCGAAACATCGCGGCCTTTGGCGGCGATCCGGAGAATATTACCATCGGCGGTCAGTCGGCCGGCGGCATGAGCGTGTGTGCCCAAATGACCAGCCCGCAGAATGAGGGCCTGTTCCAGCGCGCCATTGTGGAAAGCGGCACCTTCCTGCAGCCGTATGGATTGAAATTCGGCCTTGGCCCGCGCACGCTGAAAGAGGCAGAGGAACAGGGTGTGCGCTTCTTTGAAGCGCTGGGCGTAAAAACGCTTGCTGAGGCTCGTGCGCTGGATGCAAGGGTCATCGAGGACAAATCCCTCGAATGGCCGTGGGGCTGCTGGAGCGAGGCCATTGACGGCGTTTTCAGCACCTATCCCAGCAATGAGTGGAGTTTACATGCCGACCGCATTGTATGCCCGGTGCTGCTCGGACAGACCAGCAGCGAGTTCATCGCCCCGCCGCCCGCTAAGGATGAAACGGAGCTGAAAGCGCTGGCGGAGAAATGTTTTGGAGAAGATGCTGATGCATTCCTGAAGGTGTTCTCGCGCCCTGTAACCGCGGAAAGCATCGCCAGAGAAGGCGGTGTGCATACCATCGATTATGCCATCCGCATTGCCAGCCAGCAGAACAGTCAGAACGGCATCGACCAGCCGCTGTATGCGTATAACTTTGACCCCGAAATCCCCGGCTGGGACCATCCCGGTACGTTCCACTCCGTGGATCTGTGGTTCTTCTTTGAAACGCTTGCCAAGTGCTGGCGCCCCTTTACTGGCAAGCACTATGACCTTGCGCGGCAGATGTGTGATTACTGGTGCAACTACATCAAAACCGGCGATCCCAACGGCCTTGACAGCCACGGAAATCCGCTGCCCCTGTGGCCCAGACTGACGGAGGAAGCTCCTTCCAGAATGCTCTTTGCCGATACTGCCAAGCCGGTTGCATGGCCGAAAACAGAGCTGGAAGAGCTGCTGCTGAAGAAATAAGGAATATTTCTGAAGACCAGCCACAGCAAACTGCTGTGGCTGGTCTTGTATGTATACCCAAGGCGTGCCATATTTGTTTATAAAGAGATTAACAGGCATTCGTGGAGGAGCCAATGGTTGAGTTAAGAGCCATAACCACAGAAAATTGGGAAGAAGTATTACGGTTAAGTGTTTTTCAATATCAGGAACCCTTCGTATCATCTACAGCACATTCACTGGCTCAAGCCTATGTCTATCGTAATACAGCATTTCCTTTTGCAATATATGCTGATAACGTAATAGTAGGCTTTATTATGCTGGGTTACTATGAGGCCAAGAAGCAATATACGTTGTGGAAATTCTTGATCGATCAAAATCAACAGGGCAAAGGATACGGCAGAGAGGCTTTAAAACAGGGAATTCAGTTTTTGAAAGATCGATTCGGCGCCAAAGAAGTATATACAGGTGTAGTGTTAGGCAATGAGAGAGCAAAACAATTATATTGTTCTGTTGGCTTCAAAGAAACCGGGCTCGTTCAGGACAATATGGAAGAAATGAGATATGTTGATCCGGCAGAATAGATCATTCCCATCAAAAGGAACATACCAAAAGCGGCCTGTCACACGACAGACCGCTTTGATCATGATACCGCCCCGAGGGCGAAGCCCTCGGCCACGGGATTCTTAAGGGGCAATGCCCCTTAAGCAGGGTGCAGAGGCGGAGCCCCTGCCCGCCGGAGGCCCCCCGTTATCCCTTCACGCCGCCCAGTACCATGCCGGTTACAAAGTAACGCTGCAGGAAGGGGTAGACGAGCAGAATGGGCAGTGCGGATACCACGGTGATGGCGCAGCGCACGGTGACGGGGGTGGACTTGGTCGCGCCGGCATTTGCCAGAGCGTCAACCGAGGTGTTGGCCATGTTGGTGGTGTTCATGGAGGTGGCCAGCTTCATCTTGAGCAGATACTGCAGGGTGTGCAGGTACTTTTTGCTGCCGCAGTAGAGCTGGGTATCAAACCACTGGTTCCAGCTGCCAACCGCCACGAAGAGGGCAACGGTGGCCAGCACGGGGGTGCACAGCGGGAAAATGATCTGCCAGAAGATGCGCAGGTCGTTGGCGCCGTCGATGCGGGCGGATTCCGCCAGCGCCTCGGGCAGACCGATGATGTAGGTGCGGATGACGATCATGTTGAAGCAGCTGAACATGGTGGGAATGATGTAAACCCAGAAGGTCTTGCTCAGCTTGAGGGTGCGGTGAATGAGCAGGAAGTTGGGAATGAGGCCTGCATTCACATACATGGTCAGTACCACAGCCAGCGTAATGAACTTGCGGAAGATGTATTCCTTGCGGCTTAAGGCAAAGGCCAGCATGGAGGTAAAGAACAGGTTGAGCACGGTGGTGATGACCGTACGCGCAACGGAGATGCCGAAAGCATTGTAGGTGAGCTTATCGGACAGCAGGGACTTGTAGGCCTCTACGCTGAACACGCGCGGCCACAGGCCAATGCCGCCGCGGACGGCATCAATGCCATCGTTGAAGGAGATGGCAACGGTGTTGATCACGGGGAACAGGGTAACGAACATCAGCACACAAAGAATCAAACCGTTGACGATCGGGAATACGATATCCCGGTCCTGGGGCTTGCGTTTTTTTCTGTTCAGAACAGTCACAGGATATCCCTCCCTTACAGCAGCGTTTCTTCATCCATCTTCTTTGCCACAAAGTTGGCGCCGAAGAGCAGGATAATGCCAACCACACTCTTGAACATGCCGGCGGCGATGGCGCGGCCGTACTTGTTGTTCTGGATACCAAACTCCAGCACAAATACGTCAAGAGTCTGAGAAAAATCGTACACTTGCTTGTTGCCCAACAAGTACTGGATTTCAAAGCCAGCCTCCATCAGGTGGCCGATGTTCATGATAAGCAGCACCACGAACGTGGCCTTGATACCGGGCAGCGTAACGTTGAGGATGCGCTGGAAACGGCCTGCGCCGTCGATGGCGGCAGCCTCGTAGAGCGTGGGATCGATGGAAGTCATGGTGGAAATGTAGATGATGGAGTTCCAGCCGACTTCCTTCCACACATTGATGATACCGACCAGCCACCAGAAGTATTTGCCTTCGCCAAGCCACCACACGGGCGAATCGATCAGGCCGATGGACATCAGCATGCGGTTGATAGGACCGTCGGTGATAAACATGTTCTGCGCCATGCCAACAACGATGACCATGCTCAGAAAGTGAGGCAGGTAGGTAACGGTCTGCACGGTGCGCTTGAAGGCGCGGCTGCGAACCTCGTTCAGCAGAATCGCCAGCAGAATGGAGGCGGTGGTGCCGAACACCAGGTTGATCAGGCTCATGGCAAGGGTGTTGCGGAAGCCCAGCCAGAACAGTTTTTCATTGAAAAGCCATTGAAAGTTGCCCAGACCGATCCAGTCTGCGCCTTTTTTAATGGTGGTCAGATCCAGGTTCTGGAAGGCGTAGCGCCAGCCCCAGAGCGGATAGTAGTTGAAGAGCATCACGTAGAGCAGCACGGGTATGGACATCAGCATCAGATACTTCTGATCCCACAGCTTTTTCCAGATGCTCTTTTTGGTAGACGGAGGCGGAATAACGCTTTTTTGTACTGCTCCGTTCATCATTTGGCACCCCTTTCTAAAAAACCATGGGGAGAGGCATACCTCTCCCCACGGCGCGCGGGATCATGAATTACTTGGTGGCCTGTTCCACGAGCTTGAGGACTTCAGCCTGCATGAACTCGGTGTAGACCTCAGCATAGGGGGTGATTTCGGCGACGAAAGCATCCCAGTTGGCGTCCAGTTCAGCCTGATCGGCGCTCATGATAACCTTGGGCAGCCACTGATCCTGGATCAGCAGGTACTTGTCGTAGTCATCCTGGATGGGGGACTTGTCGATCTGCCAGGCTTCTCCGTAGGGAGCCAGCTCGATGGGAGCGTTGAAGAAGTCAGCGGGCTTCTTGTAGCCGTAGGCGGTCAGGAAAGCCTTGTCATAGTCGCTCATCAGAGCAAAGTAGTTTTCACCCTGATCGCTGTGAGCCCAGGCGTTGCCGTCGTCCTGAGTGCCCTGCTTCTTGGGAGCGGATTCCCAGATGGTGATGGCGGTGTTGGCCATCTTCCAGGTAGCGTCGGAACGGTTGTTGTACTGTTCCTTGGTCATGAGCATGCGGCCGTTTTCTACGTAGTAGTCTTCGCCCTCGATGCCCCACTGCAGGATCTTCTGCCACTTGTCGGACAGCAGGCCTTCGAACAGCTGGATCATCTTTTCGGGGTATTCGCAGTTCACGGAGATACCGAAGCCGCGGTCCTTGTTGGGAACGGCGCCGTTGAGGTAGTGCTCTTCGATCACGCCGTGGCCGTAGGACTCGTCATAGACCAGAGGCAGAGCGATGTAGGTGTTCTTGTACATCTTGGCGGTCTCGAGCGCCTGAGTGGCGGTGCCGAAGTCCCAGGTCTGGTCGAACATGCCCAGAACGGTGCCGGCGGACAGCTTGGCGATGTACTGGTCATAGGTCATAACGAAAGTGTCGGGATTGATGAGGCCCTTCTTGAACATTTCGTTCAGCTTGGCGTAGTAGTCCTTGGCGTAGGGCTTGTCGATGAAGGTCTCGGTCTCCCAGTTGCCGGAGTTAACGTTGATGATAACCTCACCATCGTTGGGGCGGCCCATCAGGTGCTGCACGGGGTTGATGAGGCAGAAGTGACGCCAGTCTTCGCACAGGATGGCAAAGCCTTCATAGGCAGCGCCGTTCTCGTTGGTGGGATTGGCGGCCAGGAACTTCTCGATCACGTCGAAGTATTCGTTCAGGGTCTTGATCTGGGGGTAGCCGGCCCACTCCAGAACCTGCTTCTGCAGGAAGAAGGCGGGGCCGTTGCAGGCGTTCTGGATCTGAGCGTTGTAGTTGATGCCGTAGTTGGGGATGATGAACAGTTCGCCGTTCTCATTGACCAGCTGGGGCAGCAGATCCTTGATGTGGTTGTAGAGGTTGGGGGTGCCTTCCTCGGTGATGTAGGGCAGCAGGTCGATCAGGGCGCCGGCGGCGATGGCCTTCTCAGCGCTGTTGCCAGCATCGAACAGGTCGGGATAGTCTTCACCGGCGAACTTGGTGCCCAGGGTCTCGTCCAGGTCGCCAGCCAGGAATTCGATTTCAAACTTGACGCCGAATTCTTCTTCGATCATCTTGTAGATCTTGTTGTCTTCCGTGGGCTGATCGCCGGGATCGCCGCGGAAAACGGTAACAGTCAGGGGCTCCTCAGCCATGGCGAAGCTCGTCATGGACAGCAGCATCATGATTGCCAGGATAGCAGCCAACAGTTTCCTCATTGTTTCCACTCCTTTTTCTGTTTTGATTAACGTTTTGGGAGCTTCTCTCCCTATTTGTCTATATTATACGCGCCGAAAATTCTGGATACAACGTCATTACTTTATAAGTTTGGGACAAAATGATCCTTTTGGCAGTATACCAGTTCAGCAGTCCTTTGCCCGGGGATCCTGGCTGAAACAGGGCGTTTCGATGCATGGATCCTTGTAGGCGTAGTGCCCGGCGTGGCCGGCGATGTGATTGTACCAGTTCCCGGTCACTTCGTTGATGATGCGCAGATCCGTAGGCGTTTCTTCCATTTCAAACAGAAGGATGCGCTTGCGCGGATGATCGTTGGGGCAATGGCAGCTCATCATCAGCTGGCCGCCGAAGGTGCGGAAGAGCATGGAATGCGCGCCGTCCATGGCATAGAGCGGATCCTCGCGCTGCACCCACGGGCCGGTGATCTCGCCGGAAAGGCTGGTGGCGTAGCTCATGGCGTAACCGCCGCCTTTTATGAAACTGGACCAGAGCATGATCAGCCTGCCGCCGGGCAGACGGTGCAGGAACGGGCCGTCTGTTACGCCGCCGCCGGAAAGGATGGGGCCGGACCACGGCGCTTCGGAAGCTCGGAAGAGAATGATGGGATCGCCGACGGCCTCGCCCAGATCATCGCTCAGGCGCACGGCGCAGATCTGACCGTCCTCCACCTGCAGCCATTCGTGGCAGAAGACCATCCACGGATCGCCGTTTCTGTCCACGTACAGCGTGCCGTCCAGACACTGCCAGCCCTGCGGGGTGACAGGCTCGGGGCGAACGGGTTTGAACGGGCCCCTGGGGCTGTCGGATACCAGGCACTGGCACCGGCGGTAGGTGCCGACCGCGCGGAAGGAGCTGATCAGATAATATTTGCCCTTCCAGATGTGACATTCCGGTGCCCAGTAATCCTGATCGGCCCAGAAATCGCCTTTTTCAAAGCAAACCTGCGGCGCGGTCCAGTGGATCAGGTCTTCGCTTTCCAGCACGTAAAAGTAACCTCTGCCGTGCGGAACATCCGGAAAACGGTCTGGATTGGCAAACTGCACGTAGGTATAGTAATGCTTGCTGACGGGATCCGCCAGAATGAACGGATCGCTGATGTGTACATCGCGAATGTGATAGGGATAGCGTTCAAGATCAGCGATGCTGTCGGGGCATAGGAACATGGGAACGTCACTCCTTATTTAACTTTTACGCAGTCTGTACCTGCATTATAGCATAAATCTTCAAAGGATGAAAGATTGGCTTTTTTGATACTTTATGGTATAGTAAAAAAGTATCCAATTTGAAACCGGGAGTGTGAAACAACGTGTTGTGGGATTTGTTCCTGACGTTTGCCAAGGTTGGCGTGATGACCTTTGGCGGCGGCTATGCCATGCTGCCCATTCTGCAGCGTGAAGTGGTGGAGAAAAAAGGCTGGGCTACCGAGGAAGAACTGATGGACTACTTTGCCATCGGCCAGTGTACGCCGGGCATTATTGCGGTCAACACCGCTACCTTTGCCGGTCAGAAGGTCAAGGGCTTCTGGGGCGGTCTGTTTGCCACACTGGGCGTGGTGTTCCCGTCTCTGATCATTATTATGCTGCTGGCCGGCGTGATTGAAGCGTTCAGCCATATTGCGTGGGTGCAGCATGCGTTCGGCGGCATCCGCATCTGCGTGTGCATCCTGATTCTGAATGCCGTGACCAAGCTGTTCAAAAAGGCCGTCATCGATAAGCTGACGCTGGCCGTATTCCTGGTGGTTGCGCTGGGCAGCTACTTTACCCCTGTCAGCCCGGTTGTGTTCGTGCTGGCCGCCGGTATTCTCGGCGTAGTTGTGAAGAATATGGGAGGGAAGAAGGCATGATTTTTCTGGAACTGTTCTGGGCTTTCTTCAAGACCGGCCTGTTCGCCGTAGGCGGCGGCATGGCGACCATTCCGTTCCTCTATGATATCTCCACCGCCACCGGCTGGTTTACCCATAACGAGCTGGCCAACATGATCGCCGTGGGCGAATCCACCCCCGGCCCCATCGGCGTGAACATGGCCACCTACGTGGGCTTTGTGACCGGCATGGATGTATCCGGCCTGCCCACCGCCATTCTGGGTTCCGTGACGGCGACGCTGGGTCTGGTAACGCCTTCCTTCATTGTGATCATGATCGTGTGCATGATCCTGAAGGCCTTCCGCAACAACAAGTATGTGAACGCAGCTTTCTACGGCCTGCGCCCCGCCTCCACCGGCCTCATCGCTGCTGCCGGTCTGAGCGTTGCGGTCACCAATCTGTTGCCAGGCGGTCTGGCTGCGCTGAACGCCTTCAACTGGAAGGGCCTGATCCTGGCGGTTGTATTGTGGGTGCTCACCAACAAGGTCAAAAAGGTCAAGAGCCTGCATCCCATTGTGTTCATTCTGGGCTCTGCTGTGGTTGGCATTCTGTTCTCCATGTAAAAATCCAAAGCTGCGCTGATGCCTGTCAGCGCAGCTTTCCTGTATGCAGAGGAAGAAAGAATGGTTCGGAAATGGTTGTTTCGGATGGCCAAAAGCCCCTGGATGGGTAAAATCGTCGGCTTCGCATTTCAATACATGAGCCGGTTGATCCCTGTCAAAAGAATCGTGTCAAACAAGGAGGTCTTTATTTTTGCCCATCCTCAGCCCTGCTATCCCCATCACCTGATCCTTTCGCCCAAAAGACCCGTCCGGAGCCTGCAGCAGCTGGCGGCGGAGCCTTCATACTTTACCGCCATCTGGTCGGCAGCGATGGCGGTGCATGCCGGACAGCCGGAAATCGATCGCGCATTCACACTGGCTGCCAACGGCGGGAAACGGCAGGAGGTTCAGCAGGTTCATTTTCACATGTTTACGGATCATCCGCTGGTAACCGAAAACGCTGAAAAGGAAAACGGCGCAGCTGTTTTTTATCAGAATGAAAAGATCTGTATTTTGAAGCCTGCTCACCCCGAGTGGGACATTCATTTGGTGATCCGATCGGTTTCATCGGCGCGGGATGATTATTTGTCAGGCGTTTTGCGCTGTATCGATGGGCTGGATGCGCAGTTTGGAATCGTGCAGCAAGGGTATTCGCTTGTGTATCAGCATAATCCGCGGAAGAATGATCAGGCAATGCCGGTTTTTCATATTGTTTCGGGCAAAAAACGTGCATAACAAAACGCCTCCGCCGTTGTGCGGAGGCGTTAGACCGTCGAAAAAGCTCGCTGACGCGATCTTTTCCGACGAAGAATGCACCGTTTGCCTACTCGCCTGACGGCTCGCCGGGCGGCAAACGGTGTAAGGAAAGCCTTGCTGAGCAAGGCTTCCGAAGCTGACGCGCATGTCGTCAGCTTCGGAACAAGAGTCGGAGGGTTGCGGCCCTCCGACACCTCCCAAAACGTTTTTTGACAAGCTGACGCCTCCGCCGTTGTGCGGAGGCGTTGCACATTTTATTTGTTCAGGTATGCCAGAATTTCTTCCGCGTTGGTATCGGGCTTGACTTTGGGCATCACCTTTTCAATCATGCCCTGTTCGTCAATGATGTAGGTGGAGCGCACCACACCCATGCTGACCTTGCCGCACATTTTCTTTTCCTGCCACACATCGTAGGCCTGAATGGCGATCTTTTCCGGATCGGCCAGCAGCACGAAGGGCAGTTCAAATTTCTGCGCAAATTTCAGGTGGGAGGCCACGCTGTCCTTGCTGATGCCGATGACCGCCACATCCTGTTGGCGGAAGGCGTCATATGCCTGGGCAAAAGCACAGGCCTGACGGGTGCAGCCGGGGGTGTTATCCTTGGGATAAAAATACAGAACGACCTTTTTGCCCAGATAGTCGGACAGGGTAACGGCAGAACCGTTCTGGTCGTACAGGGTGAAATCAGGGGCTTTCATTCCGGCTTCCAACATGGTGATCGACTCCTTTTGTTTGGGTTGATTACAGGATAACCGGATTTGGCGCAAGTGAAACAGGAAAAGGGCCGGTTTTTGATGCAGCGTCAATCAAAAAGACCCCGCCCCGAACCCGTGAAACGGGTTCGGAAACGGGATTCTCAAGGGGCAATGCCCATTGAGCGGGATCCAAGGGCAGAGCCCTTGGCCGCCGGAGGCACTCTCCCATTTTAGATTTTTGCGTCCCACAGGCCGCAGAAGCTGTCAATGGGATCCTTGGCAGTGAACGCCCCGGGGCCGGAGAGCAGCTTGTCCACGATGGCTTCCATGGTGGCGGGCTTGGAATCGTAAGCGTTGATGTAGGTGCGCAGCTGGGGCACATCGGCAAGCATTGTGGGCAGGTTCACGCTCAGGCCGATCACGGGCAGCTCGAATACGTACCACGGAATTTCGCCGCCGCCCTTGCTCATGCCGAAAACGGGACGGCCCATGCTCACGTCGAAGAGCGTGATTACCAGATCCTGCTGCGCCTTGAAATCGGCAATGGCATTCTTGCCGGCAAAGTACAGGTTCAGGCTGGGCTTTTCACCGGCTTCGATCTGCTGCTTGATCTTGTCCAGCGGGCTTTCGTAAATGAAAGCATCAAAGCCCTTTTCGATCAGACGATCACGAAGATCCTCGGCAGGGGTCTTCTGAGGACCGGCGCCGCCCATGGCCAGTTTCATCATCAGTTCCATGGGTCCGGCCGCGCCCTTGACATGCACGATCATGATGCGCTTGTACTTTTCGGGCGTCAGGGGCAGCACATCCGCATCCTTGTATTTGACAAGGGTCAGCGCGTCGCGGCTGATGGCGGCGCTGACCGCTTTGGCTTCCTCTTTGCCCAGTGCGGGAGAGGCAGGCACCAGTTCTTCCTTCGCCTTTTTGTGCAGGCCCATGTGTGCCTTCAGACCCAGAATGCGGGTGAGCGCTTCTGTCATGCGCTCTTCGGAAATCTTGCCGGTCTGGTAGGCGTTCAGCATGGTGGCAAAATCTTCTTCAGGATCGTTGAAGAACAGGAACATATCACAGCCGGCGTTGATGGCGGCGGGCAGCATATCGGTGCGGGTCATGCGGTCGGTCATGGCGACCATGTGGCTGGCGTCGGTAACGACCATGCCGTTAAAGCCCAGTTTGTCGCGCAGCAGGCCGGTCATAATCTCCGGGCAGAGGGTGGCGGGCAGCATTTCCTCATCGGCAATGCCGGGCTTCACTTCGCGCATGTATTCCGGCATCATGATGTGACCGCCCATGATCGCGTCCAGATCGGCATCAATCAGGGTCTTGTACACGTGACCGAAAGCAGCCATCCACGTTTCTTCATTCATGGTGTTGATGTTGTTGGCCACGTGCGCATCGCGGAAGTCCTCGCCGTTTCCGGGAAAGTGCTTGGCGGCGCAGGCAAAGCCGGGAATGGTATGAGCGCCTTCCAGATAAGCCCTGCTCATTTCGGCCACGCGGACGGGATCGCTGCCGAAAGCGCGGGTGATGATCTCCTGGTTTTCCCAGTTCTGATGGATGTCACACACGGGTGCAAAAGCCATGTTGCAGCCCAGGGAGGCAGCTTCTTCATTGGCCATGCGGCCCAGATCGTGAGCGTACTGCACATTGCCGGTCGCACCGATCTTGATGCCGGGGGCAATATAGGTGCCGTCGGAGCAGCATCCGTTGCCGCCGGATTCGGTGTTGCAGGCGATGATGACGGGTACTTTGGCATACTTCTGCAGGATGCGGTTCTGCATCTGTACGTACTGGCCGGGCATATTGTTGTAGCGGATGCCGCCCAGATGGTACTTTTCCATCAGCTCGCGCAGATAGGCTTCATCCATGCCGGCGGTCAGCTGGAAAAACAGCTGGCCCACTTTTTCTTCAGGGGTCATGGAGCCGATGGTGTCGCTGACCCACTGGATGTCTTCATCCGACAGGTAATAGGGTTTGGCTTTCAGATTGACCATGAGAATACACTCCCTTTGTGAAAATCGTTTTGGCTGATCAGGAATCCGGAAGACGATTTATGCTCCCAGATTTTTCAAAAACTGAGAAATCTTTTTGGCCTGATATCCGCCTGCATAGCTGCCGGACAACAGCCGTTCAAAGCCTTCAGCGATGAACTCCTCCCAACTGGCTTTCTCGCCGCGCACCAGAATGGGGTAGAAGAACACGCCGTTTTTCTGCGCTGCATCGCGGTCGCCGGGCGCGTCGCCGCACATCAGCACATGATCCGGCGCATAGCCCTTTTTGAGCAGCTCGCCGATGCAGAAGGCCTTGCTGCCTGCGTTCTGGGAAAGCACGATGTCGGTGTGCTGAAGCAGACCGTGCTCCTGCCACTCGGCCAGCACTGCATCCAGATTGGCGCTGGATACGATGGCTACGTCCGCACGTTCATGGGCAAAGGCAAGCGCTTCCTTTGCCATGGGGAAGGGCAGCTTGGCTTCATCCGGCAGGGCGGTGATGGAGGCGTTGACGGCGATGGACCAGCTCAGCGCCTTTTCCAGACAAGGGGAGGGCGCGGCGGCAATGGCCTGTTTCAGCGCGCCGTTGGACAATTCAGGACTGGTTTCCACCCAAAGGGTCAGGGAATCGATGTCGTCAATGGGCGTATACTGCCTGCTGATCTCGTCAAGGCAGATGGCAAGCGCCTTGAAACGGTTGACGCCGCGTGTCATGGTGTAAAGGTTTACATCGTTCCAGCGCCTGAGAATGGGCTCGCGCCATTCTTCCAGTCCCCATTCGTCCACCATGCAGGGGCCGAAGCAGCGGTAGTGCTTCACGTCCATGGTATCCATAGCGCAGCCGTCGCTGTCCACACAGATCAGAAAGTCGTGTTTTGGAACAAAGATGTCCAGATCGTTTGCCATGTTAATGCTCCTTGGGAAAACGTTTTTATTTCGTGAGTTTTCGGATGACGGCGTTCATTTCATCCCATTTTTTGTCCATGTCCTGAACCAGTTTGAGCTGCGTCCGGCAGCGCACCAGGTTGAGGCCGGGACGGCTGATGTGAAAATAAACGTCGCCGTTCAGATGGTCGGTCAGGAAACGCACGCCGCATTCCAGCGTCATAAGCTTGGCGCCCCAGGGAAGGGTTTCGATCTCTCTGGCCGTCAGGCGGCTGCCGCATGCGGAAAGGAAACCGCTGGCAAATGCTTCAAACAGCTCCAGCGACATTTCCACTTTGCTCAGATCCTCTTCATCCTCGGCGGCGGTTGACGCGCCAAAACGGATGGAATCGCCAAAATCGTTGGCGGCAAGGCCGGGCATGACCGTATCCAGATCAATCACGCACAGCGGCGTGCGGGTAGCGGCGTCCAGCATCACGTTGTTCAGCTTGGTGTCGTTGTGCGTGACCCGCAGGGGCAGCTCGCCCGAGCGGCACAGGCTCATCAGCGCGTCCGCTTCTTTTTCGTAGGCAAGGTAAGCGTCCACCTCGGCCTGCACGTCCTTGAGGCGCCCCGCTTTGTCTGCAGCGATGGCTTCCCGGAACAGGCGGTAGCGGTCGGGCGTATCGTGAAAATGCGGAATGGTTTCCGTCAGGGTTTCGGCCGGGAAATCCGCCAGCTGATTCTGGAACTGGCCAAACGCCACGCCGCTCTGGTACAGATCTTCCACCGTTTCAGCCCTGTTCAGGCAAAGGCTGTCCAGCACAAATTCGTACAAACGCCAGTATTCGCCGTTTTCGCAGGCCAGATAGGGCTGGCCGCTCAATGTGGGCACCAGCTGCAGCGCACGGCGGGGATCATCCGTGTTTTTGCGCAGATGATCCGTAACGGCGATCAGATTGTTCATCAGGCCGGGGATGTTTTTGAAAACACTGGTGTTCAGCCCCTGCAGCACATACAGGTGCGGACGGCTGGTAACCAGCAGGTAGGTCTGGTTGATGTGGCCGCTGCCGTATCGGGTACAGCTGACCGGCAGACCGTCCAGCTGAAATTGGCGGTAGATATGTTCCATATGCATTTCTCCTTTTGCATAGACAAGCTATTAAAATTATGACACAAAAGACCGGCGGTTGCAAGACACTTTTAATGTAGCTTAGAATCATCAGGCTGGAAGGAAAAGCGGAAAGCGCATCGAAATGTTAGAATAAGGTTTTCTGTGGATAAGTGCAGAAAGGACGAGACAGATGAAAACGATCCGTCACATACAGGAGGTTCCTGTAACGGGCAGTTACCATGTGATTGTGGCAGGCGGCGGTTTGAGCGGCGCGGCAGCTGCGCTGGCAGCCGGGCGCAGGGGGAAAAAGGTGCTGCTTGTGGAAAAACAATGCTGGCTGGGCGGCCTGGCTACCAGCGGCCTGGTCAATTTCTGGGTGCCGCTTTGCAACGGACGCGGAAAAATGATCATTAAAGGCATGGCGGAAGAATTTTTGCGCCTGTCCGTGAAATACGGTTTCGATACCTTTCCCGAAAGCTGGAAAGAAGGCGAACCGGAAAATCCCACGCAGGAGCGCTGCGTGAGCCATTTTTCCTCCGGCCTGTTTGCGCTGCAGCTGTTGGAACTGCTTAAACAAAGCGGCGTGACCATTCTGTATGACGCGCTCATCACCGGTGTTCAGATGGAAAACGGACATTGCAGCGGCGTGTTTATCGACGGCAAATCCGGCAGGCAGTTCTATGAAGCGGGCGTGGTGGTGGACGCCACCGGCGATGCTGATGTGCTGAAGATGGCCGGCGTGCCCACTGTGGATGGAGAAAACTACTTTACTTATTACGGCGAGGGGATCTCGCTGGAGGGCTGCCGCCGCGCGCTGGAAACAGGCAACCTGTGGCATGCCTATCAACATCCTTCCGGCGGCCCTTCAAACCTGTACGGTCATCAGCACCCCAAGGACAAGCCCACTTACAAGGGCGTAAGCCTGGAGGTGGTGAACGAGTATCTGCAGGAAAACCAGCTGCTGATGCTTGAAAAGGAAAAAAACAAGCCGCGCATGGAACGCAATGTGCACATGCTGCCCGGCATGCCGCAATTCAGGACCTCCCGCCGTATCGACGGTGATGAAACGCTGGATGGCGCGGATGAATACCGCCACTTTGAAACCTCCATCGGCGCCATCTGTGATTTTGAACGGCGTGATATTCTTTATGAAGTACCATATGGCACGCTGGTGAAAAACGGGTTTGATAACCTGATTACCTGCGGACGCAGCGCGAGCGCCTCCGGCTGGGGCTGGGATGTGCTGCGCGTGATTCCGCCGGCTGTTCTCACCGGGCAGGCAGCGGGCATTGCCGCCGCCATGAGCCTTGACAGCGGCGCGCCGCTGCCAGAACTGCCGGTCAAACCCTTGCAGGACGCGCTTTCTGAAACAGGCGTGATTATCCATTTTGAGGATGCATGGGTGCCGAAAGACAAATCCGGCGAAAATGCCGCTCTTTCTGATCATATCTAAAATTATTCTATAGATGAGGTGTACAAACATGATCCAGTACAATGAATCCAACATGCTCTTCCACCTGCAGGGTCCCACCTACAGCTATCTGCTGGGGGTAAAAAACGATGTGCTTATGCAGTATTACTGGGGCGGCCGTCTGCCCAGCGACGCAGTGGAAGGCCTGCTCGAGCTGCGTGGCGAGGCTGCTTCTTTCGATACGGCCCACAGCCGCCACCCGCTGGTGGTGCCCACGCAGGAAAAAGGTTACTTTGGCCAGCGCGCGCTGTGCGTGGTAAACCCCGAGGGCGATGATGTGCTGAGCCTGCGTTATCAGGGCTACCGCATTCTGTCCGGCAAGAAGCCGCTGTGCGGCCTGCCTGCCTCCTATGTGGAAAACGAGACCGAAGCCGATACGCTGGAAATCGACCTGAAGGATGAGCTGACCGGCGTGGCCGTTACGCTCAGCTTTACCGTGTTCCACGCCTATGATGTGCTGGCCCGCAGCATGCAGGTGAAGAATGAGGGCGATAAGCCCTTCAAACTGACGGACGTGCAGTCCGCCATGCGCCTGCCTGCCGACAAGTATGAGATCATCCATCTCAAGGGCGCATGGGCACGCGAACGTCAGGCCCGCCGTGTCGCCTTGGGCGAGGGAACTTACGCCATCAAGAGCCGCCGCGGCGCGTCCGGTCATGAAAACAACCCCTTCATGGCCATCGTGAAGCCCCATACCACCGAGGATCAGGGCGATGTGTATGCCATGACTCATGTGTACAGCGGCAGCTTCAGCGCGGGCGTGGATGTGGGCATCGACAACGAACCCACCATGATGATCGGTATGTGCTCTGATGTGTTCAACTGGGACATGGCTCCCGGCGCGGTGTTCCAGAGCCCCGAGGCGCTGTTTGTGTATGCGCCGGACGGCCTGAACGGCCTCAGCCACCGTATGCATCCGTTCGTCCGTCAGCGCATCTGCCGCGGCAAGTGGCGTGATCTGCCCCGTCCCATTCTGGTCAACAACTGGGAAGCCACCTATTTCGGCTTCAACTACGATAAACTGATCGCCATCGCCAAGCGCGGCGCGGAGATCGGCTGCGAACTGTTCGTTTTGGATGACGGCTGGTTTGGCAAGCGCGACAGCGATAACTGCTCGCTGGGCGACTGGGTGGTGAATGAAGGCAAGCTTGACGGCGGCATCAAGCGAATTGCTGAAAGCATTAACGAGCTGGCCATGCAGTTCGGCCTGTGGTTCGAGCCGGAGATGGTTTCTCCTGACAGCGATCTCTACCGTGCGCATCCCGACTGGTGCCTGCATGTGGACGGCCGCGACCGTACCGAATGCCGTAACCAGCTGATTCTGGATATGAGCCGCAAAGAGGTACAGGATTATATCATTGAGATCGTGTCCGGTGTGCTGCGTTCTGCGCCCATCAGCTATGTCAAGTGGGATATGAACCGCAACATGGCGGAAGGCTTCAGCTGCATGCTGCCCGCTCAGCAGCGCATGGAAACCCAGCACCGCTACATGCTGGGCCTGTACCGTGTGCTGGAGGAGATTACCTCCGCGTTCCCCGAAGTGCTGTTTGAAAGCTGCTCCGGCGGCGGCGGACGCTTCGACTGCGGCATGCTCTACTATATGCCCCAGACCTGGACCAGCGATGATACCGACGCCCGCGAACGCACCCGCATTCAGTACGGCACGTCGCTGATCTATCCCTGCAGCGCCATGGGTGCACACGTGAGCGCAGTGCCGAACCATCAGACCGGACGTATCGCTTCCTTCCAGACGCGCTGCGATGTGGCCATGGGCGGCAACTTCGGCTTTGAGCTGGACCTGAGCAAGCAGACCGAAGAAGACCTTGCCACAGCCAAAAAGGCGGTGGAAATGGTTAAGAAACTGCGTACCGTTATGCAGCAGGGCGAGTATACCCGCCTGCTCAATCCCTTTGAAAACGAGGGCCGCGCTGCATGGCAGTTTACCCGCGAAAATACGGTCATCGTATGCGTGTATGTGGATCACCAGCAGCCCAATCCCCAGCCTCACCGCGTAAAGCTGGCCGGTCTGGATCCCGAAGCTGTCTATACGGATGCTGAGAACGGCATTTCCGCCAGCGGCGCCGCGCTGATGAATCTGGGCCTGATCATGCCTTCTTACGGCGGCGATTTTGCCACGAAGGTTTATGTGTTTGAAAAGAAGTAAAAAAAGCTGACCATGAGCGGCGCATCTGCTGGATGCGCCGCCATTTCTGCAGGAGGGAAGAAACGGCCATGCGTATAAAACATGATTTCCATCTGCATACCCATTTATCCGTATGCGCCAAAAGAGAAGTCACCGCAGCGGATTATGTGGCCAATGCCCGCCGGCTGGGACTCAAAAAACTGGGCTTCAGCGATCATTTCTGGGATTCGGCCATCGAAGGGGCTAACAAGTTCTATCAGCCGCAGGATTATGAGCATATTCTTCAGCTCAAGCCGGAACTGGAACAGCTGCGCTGCGATGATATTCAGTTTTTCTTCGGCTGCGAAACGGAATACGATCCTTTCCACCATGGAGTGGCGATTACCGAAGCCGTTGCCGAACAGCTGGATTTTCTGCTGGTGCCCAACTCCCATACGCACATGATGATGCCAAAGGATTGCTATGAACCCTACCGCAAGCATGCGGATTTCATGCTGCAGGCGCTCTATGAGATCCTGAACAGCCCGGTCAGCAAGTACATTACCGCCATTGCCCACCCGTTTGAGGCGGTGGCCTGCCCGTATCCTAACGGCCTGCTGATCGATTTGATCACGGATGATGAATTCAGGCTCGTGCTGGATGTAATGGCAGAAAAGGGCGTTGCCTTTGAGATCAATGTGTCCAGCATGCAGAAAAAAACGCATGATGAGATTGAAAAAATGAGCCAGATCCGCCTGTTCCGGCTGGCCAAGGAACAGGGCTGCAGGTTCCTGTTCGGCAGCGATTCGCATTCCGCCGGCAGTCACGACGCCTATGGCAATGCCAGCTTCGTAGCGGATTTGCTTGCGTTGACGGAAGATGATCTTGCGCCCATTGCACGCGGATAGAAGGGACGATGACATGAAATACGCCAATCTGCATCTTCATTCCATCTATTCGGACGGCATTCATACGCCGCAGGAGCTGTGCCGGCTGGCGGCGCAGAAGGGCTATCAGGCAGTCGCCCTCACCGATCACGAAACAACGCGCGGCACGGAAAAAATGCGTCAGGCCGCAGCTTTGTACGGTCTGGAATGCCTGAGCGGCATTGAAATCACCGCGCACGGTCTGGGCGTTCGTTACGGCGGTTTTCATATTGTGGGCCTGAACATTGATCCCGATCATCCGCGCATGCGGGCCTATACCGAATGGACGGAAAAGAACATCACAGAGTTGTCCGTACGGCGGCTGGAACATTGTCTGAAAGAAGGCAGCATCCGCGGTATTACATGGCAGGATGTGGAGGAACGCTTTCCGGATGTGGGCTGGTACTGCAACGAGCAGGTGTTCAAACTGCTTCAGGAGCAGCAGGGACTGGCGGATACCGAATACTGGACGTTTGTCAATCATTTCAACGGTGCGCCCGTCAAAGGCGTATCCAACTCCCTTCCGGCAGAAGAAGCGATTGATGTGATCCGCGCCTCAGGCGGAGTGGCGGTGCTGGCCCATCCGCATCTTCAAACCCAGTATCTGCCGGATCTGGCGGCGATGGGGCTTGGCGGCGTGGAAGTCGATCATCCTGATCTGACGGAAGAAGATTCCGCAGAAGCGGACCGTCTTGCTCAAAAACTGGGCCTGTACCGTTCGGGCGGAACGGATCATACGGGGCTGATGGGCAATTCCATGAAGCGGGGGAGCGGCGCGGTGCTGAAAAACATTCCCCTTGTTCCCTATGATGCGGACGTTTCCAACGGAGCCTCGCGCGAAGCGTTTGAGGAAATCAAAGCCGGAAGCAGAACATAACAGCAATACAGCGCAAAGGAGAAACGCATGAAAAAGTTTAAGATCGCCTTTATCGGGGCCGGTTCCATTGGCTTTACCCGCGGCCTGCTCAAGGACATTCTGTCCGTGCCGGAACTGCAGAACATTGACGTGGCGTTCATGGATATCAACCAGCGCAATCTGGACATGGTCTATCAGCTGTGCCAGCGCGATATCGAAGCCAACGGTCTGGATATCCAAATCCATGCCACGCTCGACCGCCGCGAGGCGCTCAAGGACGCCAAATACGTGATCGACTGCGCGCGCATCGGTCTTTTGGACGCCTTTGAGTTGGATGTCAATATTCCTCTCAAATACGGCGTGGACCAGTGCGTGGGCGACACGTTGTGCGCAGGCGGCATCATGTATGCCCAGCGCGATATTGCCATGCTCAGTGAAATGTGCAAGGACATCCGCGAAGTGGCTGCCCCCGGCTGCATGCTGCTCAACTACACTAACCCCAACGCCATGGTCACCTGGTACTGCAACAAATACGGCGGCGTGCCTACAGTGGGCCTGTGCCACGGCGTGCAGGGCGGCCACCAGCTCATCGCCAAAGCGCTTGGCTACAAGCAGGAAGAGATCGATATCATCTGCGCAGGCATCAACCACATGACGTGGTACCTGTCTGTGAAGCACGACGGCGAGGAACTGAATGGAAAACTTCTGGATGCCCTGATGGCGGATCCCGAGATCGCACAGACCGAAAAAGTGCGCATCGATATGATGAAGCGTTTCGGCTACTTCTCTACCGAAAGCAACGGCCACCTGAGCGAGTATGTGCCGTGGTACCGCAAGCGTCCCGATGAAATCAAAGACTGGATCGATCTGGGCGTATGGATCAACGGCGAAACCGGCGGCTATCTGCGTGTGTGCACCGAGGGCCGCAACTGGTTTGAAACCGACTTCCCCAACTGGCTCAAGGAGCCGCCCAAGGTATTTGATCCCAGTGACCGCAGTCAGGAGCACGGCAGCTGGATCATTGAATCCATCGAAACCGGACGCGCCTACCGCGGGCATTTCAATGTGGTCAACAACGGCTGCATCACCAACCTGCCCAGCGACTGCGTGGTGGAGGTGCCCGGCTTTGTGGATACCCACGGCATCAACATTCCTGTTCTGGGCGATCTGCCGCTGGGCTGCGCAGCCTGCTGCCAAAGCAACATTACCGTGCAGCGCCTGGCCATGGAAGCCGGCGCACATGCGGATATCAACCTGCTGCGTCAGGCCATGATGATGGACCCGCTGGTGGGTGCTGTTTGCAACACCAACGAGATCTGGCAGATGGTGGATGAAATGCTCATTGCGCAGGAAGAGTGGCTGCCCCAGTATGCCGATGAAATTGCCAGGGCCAAGCAGCGCTGGGCGGAGGCGGAAAAGAACGGCACGCTCATTCCGCCCATTATCACCGAAGGCGCGGCCCGCCTGCACACCAAGACGGTGGAGGAGATGGCCGCCGACAAGGAAGCAGCCCGCAAGAACGCCGCTGAAGCCGACAAGGCAAAGGAACGTCCTGCCGCAAAATAACAAATGGAGGCTTACCAAATGGATAACCGTTTTTTCAGCAAGCCCCTTGCTTTTGAAAATGTAACCATCAGCGATGGTTTCTGGAAGCGCAACATGGAACTGGTGCGCAAAGAGGTGATTCCCTACCAGTGGGAAACCCTCAACGACCGTGTGCCGGACGCCGCGCCCAGCTGGTGCATGCGCAATTTCCGCACGGCTGCTGCACTGCAGGCAGAAAAGAAGGAAAAAGGCGAAGCTTTTGTGCCGCCCAAATATGTATGGCGCGGCTTTGAAGCCCTGCCGGAGGATCCGTCCAATCCTGAAGAAGGCCGTTTTTACGGCTTCCTGTTTCAGGACAGCGACTTTTCCAAGTGGATCGAGGCGGTAGGTTATTCCCTTTCCCAGCATCCGGATCCGGAACTGGAAAAGATTGCAGACGGCGCAATCGACATCGTGTGTGCTGCGCAGATGGACGATGGCTATCTGGATACCTACTACATCATCAACGGCATGGACGCTGCCTGGACCAATATGCGCGACAACCACGAGCTGTACTGCTTTGGTCATCTGGTGGAAGGCGCGGTCGCCTACTATCAGGCAACGGGCAAAGACAAGCTGCTCAACGCTGCCTGCCGCTTTGCGGATTATGTGGATGCGCATTTTGGCCGTGAGGAAGGCAAACGCAGAGGCTATCCGGGCCACGAGGTGGCGGAAATGGCGCTGGTGCGGCTGTATGAAGTAACCGGCGAAGAGAAGTACCTGAAGCTGGCAGCGTATTTTGTTAACGAGCGCGGACAGGCGCCCAACTATTTTGAGCAGGAAGAAGCCGTGCGCGCCCAAAGCGAGGGCCGTCCGGCGCGCCACGCCAATCTGTACTATTACCAGGCCGAAAAGCCTGTGCGCGAGCAGGACGAAGCCCACGGCCACGCGGTGCGCGCTGTGTACCTGTACAGCGGCATGGCGGACGTGGCGCGTATGCTCAACGATGAAAGCCTCTTTAACGCTTGTAAACAGCTCTGGCACAGCATTGCAGATGAAAAGCTGTACATCACCGGCGGCATTGGCGGCACGCACATCGGCGAATCCTTCTCCTATCCTTTCGACCTGCCCAATGACAGCGCGTACTCCGAAACCTGCGCAGCCATCGGTCTGGTCTTCTTTGCCCGCCGAATGCTGCAGATCAGCCCGGACAGCCGCTATGCGGATGTGATGGAGCAGGCCCTGTACAACACCGTGCTTTCCGGTATGGCGCTGGACGGCAAGAGCTTCTTCTACGTGAATCCGCTGAGCGTAAATCCCGTTGCCTGCAAGCGTGATGAACGTTTGCAGCATGTCAAGCATGTGCGCCAGAAGTGGTTTGGCTGCGCCTGCTGTCCGCCCAACATCGCACGTCTGACTTCGTCGGTTGCGCAGTATGCCTACACCGAAAATGAGGATACGCTGTTTACTCATCTGTATACGGCGGGCAGCGTGCGCAAGCAGTTTGCGGATGGAACGCTGACCATGGAAATGGTCTCCGGTATTCCTTGGAAGGGCAACGCCAAAGCGGTCATCCATGCGGATGCACCGGTCAAGGGCACGCTTGCCTTCCGCCTGCCTGGCTGGAGCGATCAGCCAGCCGTCCGCTGTGAAGGCAAGCAGCAGACCGTGAAGAACGGCTATGCATACCTGACGGGCGAATGGCGCGAAGGCGATGCGGTCGAACTCTGCATGCCGATGCCGGTACGCATCTGGAATGCGGACGAGCGCGTGCGCGAAAATATTGGTCAGGTTGCTTTTACGCGCGGCCCGGTAACCTTCTGCGCCGAACAGGCAGATAACGGCGAAAATCTGCATCTGCTTCGCGTAAGCGATCTGGATCCTGCACATGTAACGGTTGAAACGGATGAAACTTTCGCCCATAGCACAGTGCGCCTGATCGTGAACGGCAAGCGAGTGGTGCCGCAGGCAGGCGGCTTGTACCGTGCTGCCGCCGCGCCTGTTATGGAGGATATCAGGATCGTGCTGGTACCCTACTATGCATGGGCCAACCGCGGCGAGGGCGAAATGACCGTGTGGCTCAGAAACTGAGAAAAGAGAAGCAAATAACATGACCGGACGCTGCATTGTTTGTGACGGCAATGCGCGTATCCAAAGCAAAAAGAGGAGTGGCATCGCCAGCGCGACGCCACTCCTCAGCTTGTTGACAAACCCATTAGGAGGCGTCGGAGGGCCGCAGCCCTCC